>DASQQQ010000228.1:0-6529 GCA_035643355.1 Actinomycetota bacterium
CCCCCCCCCCCCGCGGAGTGGCCCGTTGACCACCCGAGAGCCGCTTCGGCCGATGCTAGACTCGGGCGCAGGAGGGTGATGTGGCGACCCGAGTAACCTCGGACACTTCCCACGAGGCTCTGGGCCTCACCGGCGACGACCTCCTCGCCATGTACCGCACCATGCTCCAGGCCCGTCTCTGCGACGAGGCGTCGTTCCGGTTGAACCGGCAGGGCAAGGCGCCGTTCGTGGTCCCGGTCTCCGGCCACGAGGGCTGTCAGGTGGGGACCGCGTGGCCGCTGCAGCGGGGCCGCGACATCTGGCTCCCCTACTACCGGGACCTCGCGGTGGTCCTGGCCGCCGGCATGACGCCCAAGGACATCTTCCTGGGGCTGTTCGCGAAGGCGGACGACCCCTCCTCGGGTGGTCGGCAGATGCCCTCTCACTGGGGATCGCGCAGGCTGAACATCATCTCCCACTCCTCCCCTATCGGGACGCAGATCCCGCACGCGGCCGGGATCGCGTACGCGGTCAGGTACCGCAACGAGGACGCCGTCGTGGCCTGCTGGTTCGGCGAGGGCGCCACCAGCGAGGGCGACTGGCACGAGGGGCTGAACTTCTCCGGCATCCACAAGCTGCCGGTGATCTGGGTCTGCGAGAACAACCAGTACGCCATCTCGGTGGTCCAGCGCAAGCAGATGGCCGTGCAGGATGTGGCCGATCGTGCCGCCGGCTACGGGTTCCCTGGCGTGGTGGTGGACGGCAACGACGTCTTGGCCTGCTACCGGGCCATGGAGGAGGCGGTCCAGCGGGCCCGGGCCGGCGAAGGTCCCACCCTGATCGAAGCCAAGACGTACCGGTTCCAGCCCCACACCTCCGACGACGACGATCGCACCTACCGCACGCGCGAGGAGGTCGAGGCGGCCAAGGTCAAGGACCCGCTGGTCATCTTCGCCTCGTACCTCAAGGAGCGGAGGCTGCTCGATGACGCTGGGATCGAGTCCCTCACCGCGGAGGTGAAGGCGGAGATCGACCGCGCCATCGACGATGCCTGGAACGCACCCGACCCCGATCCGAGCACCCTGGGCCACCACCTGTTCTCCGAGCCCTGAGATGGCCGAGAAGAACGTCGTCACCGCCATCCACGACGCGCTACACGAGGCGATGGCCGCCGACGAACGGGTCGTGGTGCTGGGAGAGGACGTGGCGGCACGAGGAGGGGTCTTCCGGATCACGCAGGGGTTCCTGGACGAGTTCGGGGAGCGGCGCGTGATCGACGCTCCGCTGGCCGAGTCCGGGATCGTGGGCGTGGCCGTGGGCATGGCGCTGCACGGCCTGCTGCCCGTGGCCGAGATCGAGTTCGCCGACTTCATCCATCCTGCCTTCGATCAGCTGGTGTCCGAGGTCGCGAGGATGCGCTACCGCTCCAACGACGACTTCCACCTGCCGATGGTCGTCCGGGCCCCCTGGGGTGGAGGGATCCACGGCGCCCTGTACCACTCTCAGTCGATCGAGGCCTTCTACGGGCACGTCCCGGGACTCAAGGTGGTCGTTCCCTCCACCCCTGCCGATGCCGCCGGGCTCCTCCGCGCGGCGATCGAGGACCCCGACCCGGTGATGTTCCTGGAACACAAGAAGACCTACCGCCTGATCTCCGGCGAGGTTCCCGAGGACCCGTTCACCGTGCCCATCGGGAAGGCGGACGTGAAGCGGGGGGGCGACACGCTCACCGTGATCGCCTACGGACTGATGCTCCACCAGTGCCTGGAGGCGGCGCAGCGGCTGCAGGAGGAACAGGGGATGTCAGCCGAGGTGGTCGACGTGCGGACCATCGCCCCGCTGGACAAGGAGACGATCCTGGCCTCGGTGCGCAAGACCGGGAAGGCCATGGTGGTCTACGAGGACAACCGCACCTACGGCGCGGGCGCCGAGATCGTGGCCACGATCGCCGAGGAGGCGATGTTCGACCTGGACGGGCCGTTGGTGCGCATCGGGGGACCGGACCTGCCGGCCATGGGCTTCGCCGCCCCACTGGAGCACGCCTTCATGCTCGACACCGACCGGATCTACGACCAGATGGTGGAGCTCGCCCGCTTCTGATCGGCGATCGTCCCAGGACGGATAGACTCGGAACGATGGCGTCTTCGCACAACCCGCAGGGCCGACGGCTGTACCTGCCCATCGTCGACGCGGGGGCTAGCGGCGCGAGGGCGGCCGCCCCGGGGGTCAACCGGCCGGGATCCCGCAAGCCGCCCTGGCTGAAGGCCAGGCTGCCCGGCGGGGAGAACTACCGCGAGCTCAAGGGCCTGATGCGCGGGCTGTCCCTGCACACCGTCTGCGAGGAGGCCTCGTGCCCCAACATCGGCGAGTGCTGGGAGGAGCGCGAGGCCACCTTCCTGATCCTCGGAGACCGATGCACCCGGCGCTGTGGGTTCTGCGACGTGATGACGGCCAGACCCGAACCGGTGGACGAGGACGAGCCGGCCCGGATCGGGGAGGCCGTGGCCCGGCTGGGGCTGCGGTACGTGGTCCTGACCGGCGTGGCCAGGGACGACCTGCGGGACGGTGGGGCCCGGATCTGGGCGGCGACGATCCGCGCGATCCGGAGCTCGCTCCCCGGCTGCCGGGTGGAGGTACTGCCCAGCGACTTCAAGGGCGGGGAGCGGGACATCGCCGCCGTGATCGAGGCCGAGCCCGACGTGTTCGCCCACAACCTCGAGACGGTCCGGCGGCTCCACGAACGGATCCGCCCGGCGTTCGGCTACGATCGCTCGCTGGAGGTGCTGCGGATCGCCAAGCGCCTCCGCCCGGGACAGGTCACGAAGTCGAACCTGATCCTGGGCATGGGGGAGCGCCCCGACGAGGTGCCCGACGCGATCCGTGACCTGGCCGACGCCGACATCCAGATCCTCACGATCGGCCAGTACCTGCAGCCCACCCAGATGCATCTGCCGGTCGATCGCTGGGTCGCGCCGGAGGAGTTCGAGGAGCACGCGAACACCGGCGCGGCGCTGGGGATCCACCACGTCGAGGCCGGTCCGCTGGTGCGGAGCTCCTACCATGCGGGCAAGCAGCTCCGCCGGGCGCTGGCGGCGACCGGTGCCGGCCTGCGTAGCTGAGGCGGAGGAGCCGGCCTGTAAGCCGGGTTCTGTGCCCGATCTCGCGGACCGGCGGCGACCATCTCTCTGAGCCGCGCATCGTGGCGCGACCCCGGCGGCGCCCGGTACCACGGGCGCCGCTCGTGCGGCCTACCCGGGAGCATCGGGCGGGCCGCCCTCGAGCGCTCCCTGCTTGGCCTTGCTCCGGGTGGGGCTTGCCGAGCCGGACCGGTCACCCGGCCCGCTGGTGAGCTCTTACCTCACCGTTTCACCCTTACCCCCTCTCGGGGGCGGTCTGCTCTCTGTGGCGCTGTCCGCGGGTCACCCCGCCTGGGCGTTACCCAGCACCCTGCCCTGCGGAGCCCGGACTTTCCTCGACCGGTCCGTGACCGGCCGCGGCCGCCCGGCCGGCTCCTCCACCTGCGAGTATAGGAGCTGGGGCCGACGCGTCAGCCAGGCGGAGGGTCCTCCTCCCACAGCCGAGCGGGGGGATCGGGACGCGTGGAGCCGGCCCCCTCCCCCGCCAGCCACTCGTCCACCCCCCGGTTGGCCAGGCGATCCGCGTGCTTGTTCCGCTCCCTGGGGACGTGCTCGAAGCGGACCTGGCGGAACCCCCGAGCCACCTGGCGAGCCTCGGCGTGGAGCTTCTGCAGCCGAGGGTTCTTGACCCGGTAGCGGCCGGAGAGCTGCTCCACGAGCAGATGGCTGTCCGAGCGAAGCAGCACGTCGGTTCCCCCCAGCTCCGCGGCCCGCCGGAGACCCGCGATCGCGGCCCTGTACTCGGCGACGTTGTTCGTGGCCACGCCGAGGCCTCGGGCGATCTCGGCCAGGACCTCTCCCTCTGGCGTGAGCACCACGACGCCGATGCCGGCCGGACCGGGGTTCCCCCGGGCCGCTCCGTCCGTGGCCACGATCAACCGACGATCAGCAGCCGCCGACAGTACTCACACCTCCTCACGTCCTGGGTCCGCTTCAGACGGTCGATCTCCATGGCCGAGAGCTGCTCGTGGCACGCCTGGCACACGCCGTCCACGAGCCGGGCCACGGCGACCCCCTTCTTCTGAGCGCGGATCTCCTCGTACAGATCGAGCAACTCCCGGTCGAACGCGGGCAGCAGCCCCTCCCGTTCGCTCGATCGGCGCGAGAGATCCTCCTCGATGGAGCGGAGCTCCTCGGCCGCGCTGCCGCCCAGGGCCTCCAGCTGCTCCCGGGCTCGCCCGAGCTCCGTCTCGGCCGCCCCGGCCCTGTCCTCCAGCGCCTCCCGCTGCTCCATCTGGTCCAGGAGCCGGTCCTCGGTCCGGGAGCGCCGGTCGCGGATGCTCGCGATCTCGTGCTGGAGGGCCTCCAGCTCCTTCGTGTTCGCGATGCTCCCGTCGTACAGCCGCTTCTCCTCCGCCGCCGCCTTCTGGGTCATGGAGTCGATCTCGTGCTCCAGGCGCTGCTGGTCCCTGGCGACCGCGTCCAGGGCCAGGCGGATCTCACCTAGGGCGCCCTCCGCCTGCTCCATGCTCGAGCGCGCCACCCGGACCTCCTCCCCCTCCTCGAGCTGCCGTCGCCGGGCCTGGAGGCGATCGATCGTGGTGTCGAGGGCTTGCAGCTCCAGGATCCGGTCCATGCCCTCCATCGGGCGGAAGGGTATCGGAAAGCGTGGCGGCCGCACGCCCGACCCCGGCCGCACACCCGAGGTCACAGGATCGTGAGTTGACGGGGTCCGTCGCCCGAGGCCTCGAGATCCGCGTCCCGGCGCCACCGAGGAGGCGCCTGCGGCGCCGGGCGCGGACCGCCCAGGGCACGGACCAGCCCGCGTACCCTGCGCCCCAGCGCCTCGCGATCCGCGGACGGCGCGTACGCCTTCCGGTACAGGTCCCGGTACCTGGGAACGAGGTCCGGGTACGTCTCCTCGAGCCAGGGCAGGAACTCCTCCCGCACGCCGGGACGCAGGTGCAGGAGGATCGGAGACACGTGTGTGGCCCCCGCGTCCAGGGCGGCTCGAACCACCTCCCGGAGCTGACGAGGATCGTCGCTGATCCCGGGCAGGATGGGCGCCATCAGGACCCCGCACGGGATCCCGGCCTCGTTCAGCGCGCGCACGGCCTCGATCCGGCGTCGGGGGTGCGGCGTCCCCGGCTCGGTGCGCCGCCATGCATCCTCGTCCAGGGTCCCGATGGAAAAGGCAGCGGCGACCTCCGTCACCTCGGCGGCCGCCAGGAGCAGCTCGAGGTCCCGCACGATCAGGATGCCCTTGGTGAGGATCGAGAACGGGTTCCGGTACTCGGTGAGCGCCCGGAGGATCCCAGGCATGAGTCGGTAGCGGCCCTCCGCCCGCTGATAGGGATCGGTGTTGGTCCCCATGGCTACCTGCTCGCCCTTCCAGCGCTTGGCGGCGAGCTCGCGGCGCAGGACCTCGGGCGCGTTCACCTTGACCACGATCTTCCGCTCGAAGTCCCTACCGGCGTTCATGGCCAGGTACGTGTGGGTGGGCCGGGCGAAGCAGTTGTGGCTGATCACCCCGTCCGCGACGAAGTCGCCCGTCCCGGTGGTGAGGTCGAACATCGGCAACTCCTCGCCGAGCGGCTCGACGGCGGCCACCCGGAGCGGTGCGTCACCCTTGACCACCAGCCCTTCCAACGACCGCTGGCGCTCGATCGCAGGGTCGACGGTTTGGAGGAAGGCGAGGCGTTCGCGCCACCCGCCCCGCACCCGAACGCTCTTCAGGCCGTTCTCGCGATGCGGGTCCTCGATCACGGCGTCGAACTCCAGCGCTCGGAGGCTGGAGACGACCCGCCCGATGACCTGAGGATCCGTGTTCGAGATGCGGATCGCGTCCCGGCCGCAGCTGCCTTCGGCGTCGAAGATCCCCGCCAGGAACCCTTTGGACCACGACGGGGAGGGCGCGCTGGGCCGGGTGATGATCCATCGGATGCGCTCGATGGCTCCCCCCCGCCGGGTTCGGATCACGTGGAGGTGCCTGGATCGTTCGGACCCGGGGTGGACGGGGAACGGAGTCGTCTCGATCCCTTCCAGCGAGAGGTAGCGACGGGTGCGCTCCAACCCGTCTCGGTCGGTGAGCGTCAGCCGGAACCCGTGCGCCGTACCCGGGCTGCGATCCGCCCTCGGATACGAGTGGTAGCCCAGCGACGCATCGCCCTTGATCACGCCGGTCAGGTACCCGCGCCGGTAGGCCTCGTCGTGAACCGGGGCCGGGGCGAACCTCCCCGGGCCGAGGAGCGGGTCGTTCGGCGTGAGGAACGGCCGAGGGTTGCGGCCCTGTTCGGCGCCGGTGACGTGCTTCCACCCCCGACCGGACAGGAAGCGGTGATCCCCACTCGCGATCAGCTCGGTCCCATCCTGGAGCGTCACTCGGTAGGGGGACTTCGCGCTCTCCCACTGGGCGAGGACCTCGGTGGTCACGTACCGGCGATGGCAGCCTCGCCGCTCCGTACCGTACACGC
>DASQQQ010000229.1:0-2823 GCA_035643355.1 Actinomycetota bacterium
GGCGCCCCACCTCGATGTACAGGTGCGCCAGCCCCACCGGGTGCCCGGTCGCCAGGACGAGCCGCTCGCCCAGCCGGACCGCCGTCGCGAGCCGGTCCCCCACCTGGTGGCATGCCTCCAGGTGGGAGACCGGCTCGCGACGGCGGTCCGGCGGGGCGAGCGGCTGGTCCTGGCGACCGGGCACCCCGTCGGGCTGGCGCACCTGTACATCGAGGTGGGGCGCCAGCTCCGTTCGCGCGGCGTCGAGATCCTCCAGCCGGCCGACGGCGCGACGTGGCGGGACGGCGATCGCCACCACCCGTGGCAGATCCGGTACCTGGAAGGCGTGGCCCTGCTGACCGACAAGGCGAGCGCCCGCCACACCCACAGCCCGGACCCCATGAGCCGGATGCTCGACGAGGTGCGTCCCGACCTGGTGTTCGCGGATCACGGGTTCGCTGGAGCCGCGATCGAACACGGGGTGGAGACCGTCTCGATCGCGGACGTGAACGATCCCGCCCTGCTCGTCGCCCGGGCGCAGGGGCGGACCGAGACCGTCATCGTGATGGACGACAACGTGTCCCCCGAGGACTACTGGCCCTGTTTCCAGGCGATCGCCTCCCGCCTGCCGTGATCGGCGCGGGGTCGGGGCCGACGGTAGGATGACCCCGCAGTGACCGATCACCACGACACTCGAGGCACGGTTCGACCGCGTGAACGGGCCCTCGTGGCCCCCGTGAAGGCATCCCGGGTACCGGCGACGACGAGACGAGTGGAGGATCCCTCGGGCTAGCGACCGGAGCGCACGCGGGCGGAACGGGCCTTCGGGGCGAGAACCCGGAGGCGGCAGTGAACGAGCACGAGGCGGTCGTCGACCAGGCGGTTCGGACCAAGGACACCGTCCTGCTCGTCGGCGGGCTCGACACCGGCAAGAGCACCCTCGCCCGGACCCTGCTCGCCGCCGCGCTGGAGGCCGGGCGGTCCGCGGCGTTCCTGGACGCCGACGTCGGCCAGAAGTCGGTGGGCCCTCCAGCGACGGTGACGTTGAAGCTCCTGCGGTCCCCCGGCGACCTGGAGCCCGAGGTCCTGCCCGACGCGGACGCGCTGTCCTTCGTGGGGTCGACCTCGCCGGAGGGTCATCTGCTCCCGCTCGTGGCCGGGGTCGCCAACCTGTACCGCAGGGCCAAGGACGCGGGGACCGGATTCGTGGTGGTGGATTCCTGTGGGATGGTGTCGGGGATCTACGCGCAGATGCTCCACTTCCACGAGGTGGAGGCGCTCGGGCCCGACCTCGTGGTCGGGCTCCAGCGGGGCGAGGAGCTCCTGCCCCTCCTGGGCGTGATCCAGCGGTTCTTCGCCACCGAGGTGATCCCCCTCGGGGTCCATCCGGGCGTGGTTCCGACCACCGTGGACCAGCGGGCGGAGAATCGAGAGCGTGCGATGGCCCGGTACTTCGGCGGGGAGCTCCACCGCTTCCGGGTGAAACCGACGGTCTTCATGCCCGCCCTTCCGCCGCTGTTCGACCTGGCGAACCTGCACCGGTTGCTCGTCGGGCTCTCCGACGGCGCCGGCTCCACCACGGGCCTCGGCTTCCTCGAGCACACGTCGGACGAGGGGGTGCTCCGGCTGATCTCCCCCGTGGCAGAGGGGCCGAAGGCACTTAGACTTGGGTCCGTTCGCCTGGAGGACAGCTTCCGCGCCAAGCGGGTCGACCTCCGGAACCTGTTCGGCTCGGGATGACCAGACAGAAGGGACACGCGTGCCGTCGCTCATCAAGAAGCGCCGCAAGAAGATGCGGAAGAAGAAGCACAAGAAGCTGCTGAAGAAGACCCGCTGGCAGCGGCGCCAGCAGGGCCGCTAGGGGCACACCCGGGCGATGCGCACGACGAGGGCCGGCTCCATCGGGGTCCGGGTCCTCGGGGTGACGGCCGTCCTGGTGCTGCTTGGCGGCTGCTCCGATCGGGAGCCGGCCCTCGTCGATCTCTCCGGCTCCGAACCGGTCTCGTTCTCGGCGACCGACGGCGTCCGCCTGGAGGGTCGTCTCTTCGGCGAGGGCTCGGCGGCCGTGGTGCTGTCGCACATGCGACCGGCGGACCAGCGCTCGTGGTTCGGCTTCGCGACGCGGCTCGCCGACGACGGGTACCTGGTCCTCACCTACGACTTCCGCGGCTATTGCCCCGGAGACGAAGGCGGGTGCTCGGAGGGCGAGACCGACATCGACGCGCTGTGGCGGGACGTGCTCGGCGCGGTGACGTTCGTGCGCGAGCGCGGAGCCGATCGGGTGGCGCTCGTGGGTGCCAGCATGGGCGGCACGGCATCCCTGGTGGCCGCGTCGCAGCTCGGTGCGGACGTGGACGTCGTGATCACGCTCTCGGCGCCGGCATCCACCGAGGGCCTCGTGGTGGACCAGGCGGTGCTCGCGGAGGTCGGGGCGGCGACGCTGTTCCTGGCGGGCGTGGGCGATGCTCCGTACGCCGAGGACGCCCAGACGCTCTACGCGCTCGCGCAGCAGCCCAAGCGGGTGGAGATCCTCCCCTCCGACGACCATGGCACCGACCTGCTCACCGGGGGTCAGGGCGAGGTGGTTCGGCGCACGATCGAGAACTACCTGGCGCAGCACGGCGGGCCCTGAGCCCTACGGCGCCGGCGCGAACGTTGGCAATGGCGTGCCCGGCGCCGGGCCCGGATAGCGCTCCCGATCGCGGGTGGCCAGCATCAGCTGGTAGACGGCGGAGATCGTGATCACCACGAACAGCACGATGATCGCGATCAGGGTGGTCCGGCGCACGGTCCGAGGCTAGCAGGGGCCGGGGCGCGTGGCGCCCCGGCCCCTGCGCCGGGGTC
>DASQQQ010000230.1:0-2943 GCA_035643355.1 Actinomycetota bacterium
CCGCTGCCCACGTAGGGCTCACAGCGCGCGTACCACAGGTCCCCGCAGAGGGCCACGCCGTCGGGCTCCACCAGCGCCCACAGATCGCCGTCGGTGTGGGCGAGCTCCTCCGGCTGCAGGCGGACGGTGACCCCGCCCCCCAGGTCCAGCACGGTCGGCCTCTCCACGGTCTCCCCGGGGACGACGATCCGGACCCCCTCCGCTTCCCGTGCCGCTCCGGGGTACCCTCGCTCGTACTGCGCGCCCGGACGCCTGCCCTCGGAAAGGTTGCGCTGCAAACGCTCCCGCGCCTTTGATCGTGAGAGCACACGCGCCGGAGGGCTGAAGCGCTCGGTGCCCATCGTGTGGTCGTCGTGAGCGTGCGACAGGACCGTCACCCCCGGCCGAATACCGATCTCGTCCGCTGCGGCCCGCAGCTCCTCCGCGAAGCGGAAGCAGTTGGGGTCGAAGACGAGCGCCCCCTCCGTGCCCCGCACGATGGCCGAGTTCGACGCCGGGAACCCTCCCGCGTAGTAGGCGATCACGTGCGGTCCGAGCTCCTCCAGCCCACCCGGCGGATAGGGACCGAACGGCCAGGGCATGGCGTCCATCGTGGGGGCAGGCTACACGGAGCGGTGGCCGGGGGAGCCTGGTGGTTCGGCGTCCCGACGGCGATGCTCGACCTCCCCCGGTGGCGGCCGACGCGTTGCTAGCATGGGCCACCATGGCCGAGTTCAACGTCGACCCCTACGTGAACCTGTACGCGCGCAGGACCTCGGGCATGTCGGCCTCCGAGGTCCGAGCGCTGTTCGCGGTGGCCTCCCGTCCCGAGGTGGTGTCCCTGGCCGGCGGGATGCCCTACGTGCAAGCGCTATCGAGCGAGCACGTGCTGGAGATCGCCGAGTCGATCCTGGCGGAGCGTCCCCACGAGGCCTTGCAGTACGGCGGCGGCCAGGGAGCGCCCGCCCTGCGGGCCCGACTGGCCATGCTGATGTCCGAGGAGGGGACCACGGTCGACCCGGAGGACCTGCTGGTCACCACCGGGGCACAGCAAGCCCTGGACCTGCTGGGCAAGATCCTGATCGATCCGGGGGATCAGATCGCGGTCGAGGCCCCGGCCTACGTCGGGGCGCTGTCCGCCTTCAGCGCGTACGAGCCCGACTTCGTGACCGTGGAGTTGGACGACCATGGCATGGTGGTGGAACAGCTCGAGGAGGCGTTGCTCCACGGGGCCAGGCCGAAGTTCGTATATACGGTGCCGAACTTCCACAACCCCGCGGGCGTCACCATGTCGCTCAGGCGTCGGGAGGAGCTCGTGGCCCTGTGCCGGGAAGCCCATGTCCCGATCGTCGAGGACAACCCGTACGGGCTGCTCCGCTTCGAGGGGGCCTCGCTGCCCACCTTGCGCTCCATGGACCCCGAGAACGTGATCTACCTGGGCACCGTGTCCAAGGTCTTCTCGCCGGGTGTCCGCGTGGGCTGGGCCGTCGCGCAGCCCGGCCTGCTCCAGCGCCTGATCCTGGCCAAGGAAGCGGGCGACCTGTGCGGCAGCAACCTCACCATGCTCCTGACGGAGCGATACTTGGCCGGCGACCTGTGGCGTTCCAACCTGGAGCGACTGACCGGGCTGTACCGGTCGCGCCGTGATGCCATGCTCGCGGCCCTCTCCGAACACTTCCCGTCACAGGCGGCGTGGACCACGCCGGCCGGGGGCTTCTACGTATGGGCGACCGTGCCCGACCATCTCGATACCCAAGCGCTGCTGGCGGCGGCGGTCGAACGCCGGGTGGCGTACGTGCCTGGGACGGCGTTCTATCCGGACGGCCGCGGCCGGGACGCGATGCGGCTCTCGTTCTGCTATCCGACGGAAGCCGATATCGGGGAAGGCATCCGCCGCCTGGGCGAACTCCTCCGTGAGGAGGAGGAGCTCTTCCGCTCGCTGTCGCGATGAGCGCTCCCCCACCGAGCTCGATCGCCGTCCTCGCGGGTGGCCGCTCGCCCGAGCGGGAGGTGTCGCTGCGGTCCGGACACCGCGTCGAGACGGCCCTGCGCTCCAAGGGCTACGAGGCGTTCGTGCTCGACCCCGCCGACGGACGGTTGGTCGAAACGCTTTCCAGCGCAAGGATTTCCGGATGTTACGTGGCGTTGCACGGGAGGGACGGTGAAGACGGGACGGTCCAGCGAGTCCTCGAGCTGCTCGGTGTGCCGTACACGGGCACGGGACCGCGAGCCTGTCAGATCACCTTCGACAAGGTGCTGATGAAAGAGTCGTTGCTGGAGGCCGGGGTGCGGACCCCGGCGTGGGCGACGATCCAGGCCGCGGCCGTCCGCGATCTCTCCGCCGGCCCCGTGCTGTCCCGCGTGAGCGAGCGGGTGGAGCTGCCCGCCGTGGTGAAGCCCTCCCGGGCCGGGTCGGCCATGGGGATCTCCTTCGTGCGCGATGAGCGGGAGCTGCCCCACGCTGTGATGAGCGCCCTGGCCTTCTCCGACGCCGTGATCGTGGAGCACCAGGTCCGGGGAACCGAGGTCGCGGCCGCCATGATCGGCGCGGCGGACGAGCCGCTGCCGCTGGTCGAGGTGGTGCCCCGGTCGGGGGTCTTCGACTATGCCGCCAGGTACACGCCTGGGGCCACCGAGTACCACGCCCCGGCGCGCCTGTCCCCCGAGTTCACCGCCGCCGTCCACCGCGAGGCCTCGGCCGCCTTCCGAGCACTCGGGCTCCGCGATCTCGGTCGGGCGGACGTGATGCTGGACGAGCGCGGGGGCCCGTGGGTGATCGACGTCAACATCTCGCCCGGCATGACCGACACCAGCCTGCTCCCGATGGCCGCTCGGGCCGCGGGGTTGGACCTGGCGGATCTGTGCGAACGGATCCTCGATCTCGGCCTCCAACGCGCAGGAGAGCCGGCGCGGCCCGACTAGTCCGGCCCAGACTAGGCCGGGGGGGGGGGGGGGGGGGGGGGG
>DASQQQ010000231.1:0-3458 GCA_035643355.1 Actinomycetota bacterium
AGGTCGCCCTGTTCAACATCCTGGAGGAGCGCGACGTGCAGATCCGCGGGTACCGGATCCGCCTGCCGCTGGACCTGCTCCTGGTGGCCACCGCCAACCCCGACGACTACACGCACCGGGGGCGGATCGTCTCGCCGTTGAAGGACCGGTTCGGCACGCAGGTGCGGACCCACTATCCGGAGACGCTGGACGAAGAGATCCTCATCATGGACCAGGAGGCCAGGCCCTCTGTCGGTGATGTGCCCGTGCGCGTTCCCCGGTACCTGAAGGAGGTGCTGGCCGCGCTCACCGCGGAGCTCCGGCGCTCGCCACACGTCAACCATCGATCCGGCGTTTCGGTCCGGTACTCCATCGGCAACCTGGAGACGCTGTCGGCCGCGTCGGTGCGGCGCGCCGCACGGGTGAACGAGCCCGAGGCGGTCCCTCGGGTCTGTGATCTTCCCGCCGTGGTGGACGCCTCGCTGGGACGGGTGGAGTTCGACACGATCGAGGAGGGACGTGAGGAGGAGATCCTGGGCCGGGCCCTTCGGACGGCGGAACTGGAGGTGTTCCGACGTCGGCTCTCCGGATTCGATCTCCAGCCGTTCCTGAGCCGGTTCACCGGTGGCTTCGTGGCCGAGACGTCGGATCTGATGCCGGCCACGGACGTCTTGAACCAGTTCGGAGACCTCCCCGGCCTGTCCAGGCTGCTGGAGCGGCTCGGCGTGGAGGAGGAGAGCCCGGGGGTGGCCGCATCGGCGGTGGAATTCGCGCTCGAGGGCCTGCACCTGTCCCGTCGGCTGAACAAGGATCGGACCGACCGGCCGGGTTCGTACCGGTACGGATCGGGTGAGAGCTCGTAACATCCCCTGGCCATGCCGGATGTCCACGAGGTCGTCGGGTTCAGCGTCGTCGCGCTGTTCACGCTGGGCTGGCTCTGGGGCATCGCTCTCTGGGCCCTCCGTCGGGGCGCGGGGTCGTGGTTCTGGCGATGGCTGGCCCTGGCCCAGATCGTGGCCGGGCTGCAGGCGGTGTTGGGGATCGCCCTGCTCGTCCTCGGCTACCGGCCGGACACGTGGCTACACCTCGTGTACGGGTTCGGACCCCTGATCGTTCTGGGCTTCGCCCACGTCGCCGCCCGCACGGAGATGTACGCGGAGCGCCCCTGGACGCCCTTCGCCTGGGGATCGTTCATCTGCTTCGGGCTGACGCTCCGCGCCTTGATGACGGGTCTCGGCATCGGATAGCGTCGTTCTCGCCCCATCCTGGACAGGGACCAGCCCATGTCGCTCTCTCGATCGCTACGGGATCCCCGCCCCGAGCCCGACCCGCGCGAGGTGGGCCGGGTGCGCAGGGAGCTGGTGGGTCGCCTGGACCCTTGGAGCTATTGGGTGGTCGATCTGGGGCATGAGCTGCCCGCCGACCTCGCCGTGGTGGGCACGACCGGGGCCTTCGGGATCCTGGTCGACGGCCGTGAGGGATACCTGGAGGCCGATGGCGGCAAGCTGTCGGTGGATCGTCGTCCGATCTCGGGGTTCCGCGACGCCAAGACGGCCGCCAAGCGGCTGCGGTCACGGCTGGGCCAGGCCGCCGTGTACACGGAGGTGGTCCCCATGATCTGCCTTTCCCGGGCCGTGGCCGGTGCCTCCCGTACGATCAGGGGGGTACGCGTCGTTCGGCTGCAGGACCTGGCGGGGGAGATCGCGGGGCGCGAGAAGTCACTCTCGGCCAACCGAGCCCGACGTGGCGCCGAGGCTTTGGGCAGCGTGGTGGCCACCGGTCAGGGGGCCCGGCCCGAAGTCGAGGATCCCGAGCATCACTAGCCCTCGCGCCCGCACGCTCCAGCGGCGCCCGTTCGGATGCCGCCGGACGTAGGCTGGATGGATGCGGACCCGATACTCGCGCTGGGATGGCAGTCAGGACCCCTTCGGCCCCGACATCCCCGCCGCGGAACTGCTGGAGGAGATGTCCGAGGACATGCTCTCGGGCGCCGGAGCCCAGGGAGCGATGTCTCGCCTGCTGCACCGGGGGATGCGGGGGCGATTCGGCGGGCTCGATGCGCTTCGTGCCAGGCTGCGCGAGGCGCGTGCCCGGGAGCGCGCGCGGCTCGACCTGGAGGGCCCGCTCGAGGATCTGCGGGAGCGGCTGGACGAGATCATCGATCGAGAGCGTTCCACCCTGTCCTTCCGGGCAGAGGAGGATGCTCGGATGCGCGAGGCGTTCCTGGACCAGCTGCCTTCCGACGTCCCGGGCCAGATCGGCGAGCTGAGCGACTACCGGTTCACCGATCCCCGGGCCCAGGAGCAGTTCGATGCGCTCATGGAGCACCTGAAGGAGCAGGTGCTCGGGGCCTACTTCCGGAACATGGCCCAGGGGCTCCGGGGTTCCTCACCCGAGGCTCTCCAGCGGTTGAAGGACATGCTCGCCGACCTGAACGAGCTGATCGAGCGGCGGGAGCGGGGCGATCTCTCGCAGGAGGATTTCGATCGGTTCATGCAGCGGCACGGGGACTTCTTCCCGGACCGGCCCCGGACCCTCGATGAGCTGCTCGAGAGCATGGCTCGGCGGATGGCGGCCATGTCCCGTCTGCTGGCATCCATGTCTCCCGAGCAGCGGGCGCAGCTGCAGGCACTGGCCGAGCAGATGATGCAGGACATGGACCTGGCCTTCGAGGTGGATCGGTTGGGCTCGAACCTGTCCGGGTTGTTCCCGGGGCTGTCCTGGGGCGAGCCGTCGCCGGGCGGTGGCGAGGAAACCGCGCCCCTGTCCGCCACGGTCGATGCGATGGAGCGCCTCCACGACTACGAAGACCTGGACCGGGCGATGCGAGGAGACTACGCGGGTGCGTCGCTGGATGACATCGACGAGGACGCGGTCCGCCGGACGCTGGGAGAGGACGCCGTGCGTGATGTCCGACGCCTGAAGCAGATCGAGCGCGCGCTCGAGCAGGCCGGGTTGGTGACGCGCCGCGAGGGCCGGCTGGAGGTCACCGCGAAGGGCGCCCGCAAGCTGGGGGAACGGGCGCTGGTCCGGGTGTTCGAGCAGCTGCGGCGCGACCGGGAGGGTACGCACGCAGCTCGGGAGGCGGGGGGCCTGGCGGAGCCCACGGGCGCCACCCGTCCCTGGCACTTCGGGGACAGCGGGCAGATCGCCGTCCAGCGCACCGTGTTCAACGCGGTGCTGAGGACCGGCCGGGGGGCGGAGGTCCGGCTGGCACCGGACGACTTCGAGCTGGTGGACGCCGAGCAGCGGACGGAGTCGGCCACCGCGCTGCTGCTCGATCTGTCGTTCTCCATGCCGCTCCGGGGCCACTTCGTGCATGCGAAGCGGATGGCCCTGGCCCTGCATGCGCTGATCGAGGGGCGGTACCCGCACGACACGCTGTACCTGATCGGTTTCAGTGACTACGCGCGCCCGATGCAGCCCCAAGACCTGACCGCAGCGGGATGGGAGCGCGTCTACGGCACGAACATGCAGCA
>DASQQQ010000232.1:0-3915 GCA_035643355.1 Actinomycetota bacterium
CTGATCGAGCGGGGTGTCCTCTCGCGCCATGTCGTACCTCAGCCCTTCACGGTCTACAGCGGTCCCGAGATCCCGCCGTCCTTGCGGATCCGCCAGAAGTGGACCGCGAGGAAGATCACCAGGACGAACGGGAGGGCCAGCACGTGGAGCACGTACCAGCGCAACAACGTCTCCGGGCCCACCACCACCCCGCCCAGCAGGAGGAAGTTGGCCTGCTTGGCGATGAGCGGGGAGTAGCCGGCCAGGCTCGTCCCCACGGTGACCGCCCAGATGGCCAGCTGGTCCCAGGGCAGCAGGTAGCCGGTGAACGAGAGCCCCAGGGTGAGGAACAGGAGCACCACGCCCACCACCCAGTTGAACTCGCGCGGCGGCTTGTACGCCCCCGTGTAGAACACCCGCGCCATGTGCAGGGTCACGCTGAACACCATCAGATGGGCGCCCCACCGGTGCAGGTTCCGGACCAGGTCCCCGAAGAAGACAGAGGTCCGGATGCTCTGCATGTCCGCGTACGCGGTGGCCGAGCCGATGTCCGCGGCGGGCCGGTAGAAGAACATCAGGAAGATGCCGGTGATCGTGAGCAGGATGAAGAGGAAGAACGAGAGCCCCCCCAGGCAGAACGTGTAGGTGAGCTTCAGCCCGTGACGCTTCATCTTCACGGGGTGCAGGTGGTACAGGACGTTGTTCATGGTGGCCAGGGCGCGGTCACGGGACGTGTCGCGGTAGCCCTTCCGGAAGATCGACCCGGGACGGAAGATCGACTTCCAGATCTCGGTCTCCCGGACCCGGTCCAAGACCTCGCCGGGGGACGGCGGCTTGAGCTTCACCCTGGCGTTCCCCCTGTCCTTCCGTTCTCCGCGGGCACCGGCACGACGATCAGGCGTCCGCCTTCTGCGACATCGGCACCGCGGCCATCTGGCGCCTGCCGCCGGAGTCCTCCGGCAGCCGCGCATAGTACAGCGTGTCCGTGGGGCAGCGCTCCACGCACACCGAGCAGCGGGTGCACGCGTTGTCGTCCACCACGAACACGGCCGTGGCGTTGCCGACCTCCGCGCTCACCGCCTGGTCCTCGGTCCCCTGCACGATGCCGGTGGACATCATGTAGATGCAGTTCCACGGACAGACGTCCTCGCAGGCCCGGCACAGGATGCAGTTGTCCGGGTCGAGCATGAGGTGCTTGGGGGACTTGACCCCCTGCGACAACCAGCTGGGGTCGACCGCCTCCACCACGTAGTCGGTGTGGATGTCGACCTCGGTCTTCGTGAAGGGCATCGGGAGACCCCCTAGCTCGTCCTCATCGGTACCCACCGCCGGGTCGCTCCGCCGAACGTCCCCGCAGCCGGCGGCGCCAGTTCTGCATGACGGCGGCGGCCACGAACGGGATCGCGAAGAAGACCGTGGTGATCCCCATCGCGATGGCATCGCGCAGTTCGAGCAGCCAGTCCCCGCCGCCCGATGGTCCTCCCCAGCCGAGCTTCTGCTCCGCGAAGTACATCCAGAAGGAGGGCACCACCGCCACGAACAGGATCATGTAGAAGGCCAGTGCGAGGGAGAACACGACGGCGGTGGTCCACGTCCACTCGAAGCTCTTGAGGAACGGCTCGATGCGCTGATCCCTCAGCTCCACGAGCTTGTTCGGAACCTTCATCGGCGACCCATCCTAGCGTTCGGCCGGCAGATGATAGACCACCGGCCTTCCAGCGACCCCCACACGCCTATCGTTCGTCCATCGCACCGCGTCTTGTGAAGAGCTTCACAAGCGGCAGACCCCCACTATGGAACGCGAGCGCCCAGGCTGCAACCCCCCCGCCGCGAGCTCAACGTTCCTCCGTACACTCGTGGGACATGGACCCGGTGATCGCCGACCTGATCCAGCGAGGGCTGGCTTCCTGGTGGGCTCCGGGCCTCGCCTTCGCGGCCGGCCTGGTGTCCTTCGCCTCCCCGTGCGTGTTCCCGCTCGTCCCCGGCTACCTGTCGTTCGTCTCGGGCGGTCAGGCTCGCGAGGAGCAGCCGGTGATCCCCATCCTGCTGTTCATCGCCGGGTTCGCCGCGGTCTTCACCGCGCTCGGCGCGTTCACCGGGTCCGTGCAGCGGTTCCTGCGCTCGCCCACCGCGGTCCGGGTGGAGGGGCTGATCATCGTCCTGTTCGGCGTGCTCATGGTCCTGTACGCGTTCCGGCTGGGGTGGCCGGGCCTGTACGCGGAGCGCCGGCCCCTGCTGGGCCGGGTCCACCCCGGACGTGGATGGGCGTTCCCGCTGGGCATCGCGTTCGGCGCGGGCTGGACGCCGTGCATCGGTCCGGTGCTGGCGGGCGTGCTGGGGATCGCCGCCGCCCAGGGTGGCTCGGCCCGGGGCGCGTTGCTGTTGCTGATGTACTCGGCCGGGCTGGGCCTGCCGTTCCTGCTCCTGGGGCTCGGCATCCGTCGGCTGGTGGGGGCGCTGGAGCTGTTGAAGCGGAACTACCACTGGATCGCCGGCGTCTCCGGCGCGGTGATGGTGGCCATCGGTGTGCTGATCGTGACGGACCTGTGGGTGCGGTGGCTCGCGCCGCTGCTCCGAGCCATCGGCCGGTTCACCCCGCCGATCTGACCCCCTGCCCCTTCCGGGTCCGAACCCCTACAATCGGCGTTTCGGGATGTCCGTGTCCAACGCCCAAGCCCCGCTCACGAGCCTCCGCCGGTCCCTGGCCCTGGTGTGGAGGACCCTGCGGTCCATGCGCACCGCGCTGGTGCTGCTGCTCCTGCTCGCCCTCGCCGCGGTGGCGGGATCGCTCGTCCCGCAGACGGGGACCTCCGACGCCAGGATCGCCGCGATGTTCGTGGACCATCCGCTGCGCGCTCGTCTGTACGAGCAGCTCGGCCTGTTCGACGTCTACGGATCGTGGTGGTTCACGCTGATCTACACGCTGCTGCTGGTCTCCCTGGTGGCGTGCCTGATCCCTCGGACCCGGGCGTTGATCCGCAACCTCCGGGCCCGACCGCAGCCGGCCCGCGAGCTGGACACGATGCGCCACTACGCGGAGCGGTCGGTCGCGGGCGGCCCCCACGAGGTCATCCGGACTTCCCGAGGCGTGCTGCGGCGCAAGCTGTTCCGGGTGAGCGGCTCGAACGGCACGGGCCCGCCCAGCCTGGCGGCGGACAAGGGCCTGGCCCGGGAAGCGGGGAGCCTGCTGTTCCACTGGGCGTTCCTGCTGATCCTGGTGGGGATCGTGTGGGGCAAGGGGACCGGGTTCTCGGGCAAGGCCGTGATCGTGGAGGGCCAGACCTGGACCGAGGCCCACGCGAACTACGACGGTCAGCTCCAAGAGGGGCGGTTCTTCGGCGAGGACCACACCGGCGTGCAGGTCCACGTGGACAGCTTCACGGCCCGGTACCGCATCCCGTCGGGGATCCCGGAGGACTTCGTGACCCACGCCGAGCTCTCCGGACCGGACGGCGGGCCGGCCCGGAGCGTGGAGATCCGTCCCAACCACCCGGCCGAGATCGATGGGATCAAGCTGTACCAGTTCGGCTACGGATGGGCGCCGGTGATCGACGTCAGCAGTCGGGGCGAGCCCCTGGCCTCCGGCCCGGTGGTGTGCCAGCAGGGGGCCGCGCCGAAGGGGGTCAGCCAGCTGCAGCTGCCCTGGAGCTGCGTGGTGAAGCTGCCCACCCTGCGGCCGCAGGTGGGGATCCGGTTCCAGCTGTGGCCGGACAGCCGGGCGCTCTACGCGCTGCTCGACAGGGGCCAGCCCATGCCGATGATCGGCCAGTTCGCCCCGGTGATGACCTACAGGGCCTACCGGGGCGACCTTCGGGCGGAGCAGGTGCAGGGCATCGCGGAGCTCGACACGAGCGCGATGCGCGAGTTCCAGAGCGGCGTCATCGGCGCGGGCAAGACCGTGACCCTGGGGGCGGGCCTGACCGTGTCCTTCCCCCA
>DASQQQ010000233.1:0-10223 GCA_035643355.1 Actinomycetota bacterium
GTCCAGGGCAGGCATCCCAGCAGCGTGTAGAAGCTGAAGCGCCACACGTTCATCCGGGCCACGCCGGCGGGCAGGCTGATGAAGGTCCGGACCACGGGCAACAGGCGTCCCAGGAGTACGGCGCCCTGGCCGTAGCGTTCGAACCAGCGGTGCGCTCGGTCGATCTCGTGGGGCCGCAGGAGCAGGTACCGTCCCCACCGGTCCACCAGGGGACGTCCTCCCGCATAGCCGATCCCGTAGGCGAGCCAGGACCCCACCAGGTTGCCCAGCGCCCCGAACAGCCCCACGGCCACCAGGTTCAGCTGCCCCCCGCTCGCGACGAAGGCGGCGCTCGCCAGGGCCCCTCCGAAGAGCATCGTGACCTCGCTGGGGATGGGGATGCAGGCCGATTCGAGCACCATCAGGAGGAAGATCGCCAGGTATCCGTACCGTGCGATCTCCTGGGTCACCAAGTCGTTGAAGAGTGCGAGCACGAGTCCTCGAGGGGTGCGGAGGGAATGGATGGAGGGTATCACCGGGTTGGGAGCTGCCGGACCTCGAGGCGATCGGTTGGCACGGAGATATCACACCCGGCGCCCGAGGAGCCGATAATCCCCCGGTGACGTCGGGGGCTGGTACCCTGCGCCGGGAACCTCCTCGGCCGCCGGGCCACCACCTCCCCAAGACGCATGGAGCTGGATCGCTGGTATGACGAGAACGCTGGTCGTCGTCGAGTCGCCCACGAAGGCGAAGACGCTCGAGCGCTACCTGGGCGCGGACTTCACCGTGCGCGCCTCGTTCGGCCACATCCGCGACCTGCCCAAGAGCAAGCTCGGCGTGAACACCGAGCACGAGTTCGAGCCCGAGTACGTGGTCCCGGAGAACGCCGAGAAGGCCGTCCGTGAGCTACGGACCGCCCTGAAGCGTGCGGACGACCTGGTCCTGGCCACCGACTTCGATCGCGAGGGCGAGGCCATCGCCTATCACGTGGCCGAGGTGCTGAAGGTCGACCCCGGGACCGCCAAGCGGGTGACCTTCACCGAGATCACCCGCGAGGCCATCCTGGCCGCGTTCGAGGAGCCCCGCGGCATCGACCTGCGGCTGGTGGAGGCGCAGCAGGCGCGCAGGATCCTGGACCGGCTCGTGGGGTACCGGCTCTCACCGGTCCTGTGGAAGAAGGTGCGCCCCGGCCTCTCCGCCGGCCGGGTCCAGTCCGTGGCCGTCCGCCTGATCGTGGAGCGGGAGCGCGAGATCCGGGCCTTCGTCCCGGTGGAGTACTGGAGCATCGACGCACGGCTCACGCCGCAGGATGCCGAGAGCCCGTTCACCGCCCGGGTGGTCCAGGTGCCCGAGGGCAAGCTGGCCGCCTCCCCGGACAAGAAGGGCATCACCCTGGGTGCGGAGGCCGACGCCCGGACGCACGTCGAGCGCCTGCGGCGGGCCGCCTACCGGGTGGCCGACGTCCGCCAGAAGGAGGTCAAGCGCAGCCCCGCCGCTCCCTTCACCACCTCCACGCTCCAGCAGGAGGCCGCGCGGAAGCTGGGCTTCTCGGCGCGACAGACCATGCGGGTGGCGCAGCAGCTCTACGAGGGCGTCGACCTCCCCGGCGAGGGTCGGGTCGGGCTCATCACCTACATGCGGACCGACTCCACCACCATCGCCGAGGCCGCCCTGCGGGAGATCGCGCAGGTGGTCCGCTCCCAGTTCGGCGCCGAGTACGCGCTGAAGGAGCCGCGCCGGTATCGGACCAAGCAGCGGGGCGCCCAGGAGGCGCATGAGGCCGTTCGGCCGACCTCGGCGCTCCGGATCCCCGACCAGATCCAGGCAGCTCTGGACCGCAACCAAGCCCGCCTGTACCGGCTGATCTGGCAGCGGACCGTCGCCTCGCAGATGGCCGAGGCGCGGTTCGACCAGATGAGCGTGGACGTCGAGGCGACGGCCGACGAGGAGCGGTACCTGCTCCGGGCCACGGGGCAGACCCTGAAGTTCGACGGGTTCCGGCGCGTCTACTTCGAGGGTCGGGACGACGCCGTGGACGAGGACGCCGAGTCCATGCTCCCGGGCCTGACCGCCCAGCAGCTGCTGCGTCTGCTGGATGTCCTGCCCGAGCAGCACTTCACGCAGCCCCCACCCCGGTACTCGGAGGCCTCGCTGGTCAAGACCCTGGAGGAGCGGGGCATCGGCCGGCCCTCGACCTACGCGTCGATCATCTCCACCATCCAGGACCGGGGGTACGTGCGGCTGGAGGAGAAGCGCTTCTTCCCCGAGGACGTGGGCGAGGTCGTCACGGACCTGCTGGTCGAGTTCTTCCCCGACATCGTGGACGTGAACTTCACCTCCAAGATGGAGGAGGAGCTCGACGACATCGCGGAGGGCAAGCTCGGCTGGATCCAGGTGCTCGACGAGTTCTACGGTCCTTTCGAGCGCTCGATCGAGAAGAACGTGGAGGAGATCCAACGGTTCGAGGAGACGCTGGACGAGCTCTGTCCGCTCTGCCCCGAAGAGGGACGTGAGCCGGGGCAGCTGGTGGTGAAGCTCGGGAAGTACGGCAAGTTCATCGGCTGCAACAAGTACCCGGAGTGTCGATACATCCGGAACCTCAACGGGCAGGAGCGCAAGGAGCCCGAGATCCTGGAGGAGACCTGTCCGGAGTGCGGACGTCCTCTGGCCAAGAAGTACGGGCGGTTCGGGCCGTTCGTGGGGTGCACCGGCTACCCCGAGTGCCGGTACATCAAGAAGCAGGAGCAGAAGACCGGCGTGAGGTGCCCGAAGTGCGGATCGGGCGAGCTGGTGGTGAAGCGGGCCCGGCGCGGCAAGCGCGGGAGCGTGTTCTACGGCTGCAACCGCTACCCGGACTGTGACTTCACGGTCGGTCAGAAGCCGCTCCCCGAGCCCTGTCCCAGCTGCGGTTCCCTGATGGTCCAGCAGAAGGACGGCAGCGCCAAGTGCACCGCCTGCGGGAGCGTCGTGGAGACCGTGGAAGCGTCCGCCGCGGAGGCGTAGTTGTCCCAGCTCGCGGACGAGGTGGCGCAGCTCCGCGGCACCCGGTCCACCTCCTTCAAGGATCTCCTCACGCACAGGCCGTTCGCGCGGCTGCTGGCGGCCCAGACCGTCTCGTCGCTGGGCGACTGGGTGGGCTTCGTCGCGGTGGCCTCGCTGGTGACCCGACTGGGGGGAACGGCCGGAGCCTTCGCCGTGGCCGGCGTGATGATGGCTCGGATGCTCCCGGCGATCCTCTTCGGTCCGATCGCCGGCGTCCTGGTGGACCGCTTCGATCGCAAGCGGTTGATGATCGTGGCCGATCTGTCCCGCGGCGCGCTCTACGCGTCGATGCCCTTCCTGGGTCGGCTGTGGGCGATCTACCTGCTCTCCTTCGTGATCGAGAGCCTGTCGCTGCTGTGGACGCCGTCCCGGGACGCCAGCCTGCCCAAGCTGGTCCCCCGTCGGCAGCTGGCGAACGCCAACTCCCTCGGCCTGGTGACCACGTACGGGACCCTGCCGCTCGGGGGGCTGGTGTTCGCGGTCCTGGCCGGCGTCTCCGAGCTCTTCCCGTACGTGAAGCACGATCCCGAAGCGGTGCCCTTGCTGCTCGACGGCGGCACCTTCCTGTTCTCCGCGCTGATGGTCCGGGGGATCCCCATCCGCACGCCCGCGAGCCGCTCCCTGGGCTCCTTCGACCTCTCGCGCGCCTGGGGCGACGTGGTGGACGGGTTCCGGTTCCTGCGCAGCCATCCGCTGGCGTCCTCGATGACCGTGGGGATCGTCACGGCCTTCAGCGCAGTGGGCGCCGTTCTGGCCATCGGGCCGGTCTTCGTTGCGACTACCCTGGGGGCGAAGGCGGCCGGCTGGGGCGTGCTGGTCACGTCGTTCGGGATCGGGATGGGGATCGGCATGGCGCTGGTCAACAAGCTCGTGGAGCGCGTGGAGCGGGACCTGGTCTTCGTCTGGTCCATGATCGCCGCGGCCGTCACCCTGTTCGTCCTGGCGGCCATGCCGAACCTGGCGCTGGCGGCCCTGCTGGCGGTGTTCCTGGGGGTCTTCTGCGGCGCCACCTGGGTCTCGGGCTACGTGCTGCTCCAGGAGAACGTGGCCGATGAGTACCGGGGTCGGACCTTCGGCTCCCTCACCGTGATGTCCCGCCTCGGCCTGTTCCTCTCGCTCACCGTGTTCCCGGTGATCGCGGGCGCCATCGGGACCCATCAGCTCTTCATCGGCGGTCAGCGCATCGACCTGTCCGGCACGAGGGGCGCGATGTGGGCGGCCGGGATCATCGTGATCCTGGCGGCCGACGTCACCCGCAAGGGGCTCCGCCGGTTCCGGCTCAGCCGTCCCAAGCCGCTGGCTCTCATGCCGAAGCTCAAGCGTCCGCCGGCCACAGGGACCTTCATCGTGTTCGAGGGGGTCGAGGGCGCCGGCAAGGGCACGCAGATCCGGCTGGCGAAGGAGTGGCTCGAGTCCGAGGGCGTGGACGTGCTGGTGACCCGGGAGCCGGGCGGCACCGAGGTGGGCGAGAAGCTCCGCGAGCTGCTGCTCGATCACGAGACCGGTCACGTCGAGCCCCGGACCGAGGCGCTCCTGTTCGCCGCGAGCCGCTCCCAGCACGTGGCCACCGTGATCCGGCCCGCGCTGGCCGGGGGCAAGGTGGTGATCTGCGACCGGTACATCGACTCCTCCCTGGCGTATCAGGGATGGGCTCGGGGGCTGGGGGAGCAGGACGTCCTCACCCTCAGCGTCTGGGCCACCCAGGGGCTGTTCCCCGACCTCGTGATCCTGCTCCACATCGAGCCGGAGGCCGGGCTGCTGCGCTCGCTCGAGGAGCCGGACCGCATCGAGATGGAGTCTGGCGACTTCCATTCCAAGGTCGCCGACGCGTACCTGAAGATCGCCGAGGAGCACCCCGAGCGCTTCGTGGTGATCGACGCGGACGATCGCCCCGACCGTGTCCACGAGCAGGTGAAGCAGGCCCTGAGCCGGGTGCTGCGAGAGCGTGAGGAGGAGCAGCAGCAGGAGCGGCCGGAGCACCATGAGTGAAGCCGCGCCGCTCGCCGACGCCGCACCGGTGCTGGACCGGGTGCCGGGGCAGGCATCGGCCATGGCGTTCCTGCATCGGGCCACGGCCCGTCCCCACCACGCCTACCTGTTCGCGGGGCCGGAGGGGGGCGGCAAGTCGCTCGCCGCGCGGGCGTTCGCCGCCGCCCTGCTGTGCCGACGCCGCGGCTGCGGCACCTGCCGCGACTGCCGGCTGGCGCTGGACGACCGTCACCCCAACGAGTTCCTCGTGGAGCCGGAGGGGCGGGACATCCACGTCGACACGATCCGGAGCGAGGTCTGGCACCCGGCCCACCGAACGGCACCCGAGCCCGGTCGGAAGGTGTTCATCATCCGGGAGGCGGACCGGCTGAACCCGGCGGCTGCCGATACCCTCCTCAAGGTGCTCGAGGAGCCCCCGGCGGACGCCGTCCTCATGCTGCTCTCGGCCCGCCCGCACGAGCTGTCCGAGACGATCCTGTCGCGCTGCCACGTGGTGACCTTCCAACCGCTGGCGGAGGGATTCGTGGTGGAGACCCTCGCTGCGGAGGGGGCCGCGCCCGAGCGGGCCCGGCTGGCCGCTCGCCTCTCGGGTGGCAACCTGGGCCGGGCTCGGCGGCTGGCGATGGATCCGGAGGGGTTGACCTTCCGCCAGGTGGCGGCCCAGGCCCTCGAGCTCGCCGCCCGGAGCGCTGCCGGTGGCCTGGACGCGGCCGATGCGGTGCTGGCGGCGGCCGAGCGCTACCGCAAGGGGCTCAAGGATCAGCTGGAAGAGGAGATCGCTCCGTTCCTGGACGATCAAGGCCGGCCGGAGGACGCGTACCGTGGGGCCATCCGACGCCTGGAGGAGCGACACAGGCGCAGGGTCCGTCGCGCCGAGCGCGACTACGTGGACTGGGTCCTGCTGGCCATGTCCTCCCTGCTCCGGGACCGGATCGTGGGAGCGGTGGGCGGCTCCGACGACCTGCTGATGAACCTGGACCACCCCCCGGCGGCCTCTGAGGTGCGGGCCAGTGCGCTGGGCGTGGCGGCGGTGGAGGAGGCCCGCGCGGCGCTGGCCGAGGACCTGAACCTCAACCCGCGGCTGCTCCTGGAGCACGCCTTCCTCGCCCTCGGCCGGATCGCGGCGTAGGCCCTGAGGGCCACGCCGAAAGTGGTGCTGGCATCACTGTCGTCGGGCCCGACCCGTGAGAGATTCGGGATGGAGGTGGCAGGCGCATGAGCGTCCGGGTGCTGATCGTCGACGATCAAGAGCCCTTCCGGATGGCCGCGCGCATGGTGGTGGAGGCCGCGGAGGGCTTCGAGGTCGTGGGGGAGGCCGACACCGGCGAGTCCTCGGTGGAGATGGCCCGCGAGCTCGATCCTGACCTGGTGCTCATGGACGTGAACCTGCCTGGGGTCAACGGGCTGGAGGCGACCCGCCGGATCCTCGAGGACTCGGCCGATCGCACCGTGGTCCTGCTCCTGTCCACCTACGAGGAGGAGGAGTACGCTCCCCGGGCGGCCGAGTCCGGGGCGGCCGCGTACATCCCCAAGGCCGTGTTCGGCCCCGATCGCCTGGAAGAGGCCTGGACCCAGGCCGCCGACGCTCGCTGAGGCCGCGACCAGCGCATCCGGGTTCCGGCCGACCTGCAAGCAGAGCGCCCGCGTTCTTCGCACCTTCAACCGTGGTGCCCGCATCCCCTCGATGGGGTGTACCGGCTCCGTCGAACCGTGGTGGTCTCCGGCTGTTCCCCGTGGCCCCATCCCACCTACCGTGGTCCACACACGGGAGGGGTGAGCGATGGGACGGATCCTGGTGGGAACGGACACGAGCCCTTCGGCCGATCTCGCCGTTCGGGCGGCAGCGGACCTGGCTCGGCACACGCACGCGGAGCTCCTGGTGCTGTACGTGCGCTCGGACGGAGGGCTGCGAGACGCGGCGGATCCACGGAAGCGACCCGACCCGGGCCGGTACATGGCCGACCTGTCGGCCAGGTTCCCGGAGCTTCGGGTCCGGAGCTGGGTCGAGCCCGGCGAGCCGGCTGAACGGCTCTGCGAGGTGGCCGTGGACGAAGGGGTCGACACGATCGTGGTGGGGAACAAGGGCGCTGGCGGTTCGCGATGGCGGGTCCGGGAGAGCGTGCCGACCATGGTCGTACGGCACGCGCCGTGCTCCGTCCTGATCGTTGATACGAGGGTGGCCCAGTAGATGCCCGCACCGGTGGGGGCATCCCGAGTCTGGCTACGGCGTGCGCTCGCCCTCGCGCAGGAAAGCGAGCACGGCCATGACCCGGCGGTGGACGTCGGGCTCCTCGGACAGGTCCAGCTTGTGGAACAGGGAGTTGATGTGCTTCTCGACCGCTCGCTCCGTGAGGAACAGAGACTTGGCGATCGCCGCGTTGTTCTTGCCCTGCGCCATATGCCCCAGGACCTCGCGCTCCCGCTCCGTGAGCTGCGCGAGCGGCGAGTGGGCCAGGTGCTCCTTGCGCGCGACCAGCGCCTCCACGACCTTCGGATCGAGGACCGAGCCCCCTCTGGCCACTTCGTCCAGGGCTCGGACGATCTCTCCCAGATCGGCCACCCGCTCCTTCAGCAGGTAGCCCAGGCCGGCCGCGCCGTCCTTCAGCAGCTCGTAGGCGTACTCCTCCTCCGCGTACTGCGAGAGCACCACCACCCCCACCTCGGGGTGGCGTTCGCGGATCCGCCTGGCGGCGTCGATCCCCTCCGTGGTGTTCGTGGGGGGCATGCGGATATCGGTCAGGACAGCGTCGGGCCTGTGCGCCTCCACCGCCTCGAGGAGTTCGTCCAGGGTCGAGGCGGTGGCCACCAGATCCACCTGCTCGGTGGTCTGCAGCAGCGCGGCTGTTCCCTCGCGGACCAAGTAGTTATCCTCCGCGAACACCACGCGTACCATGCGCGAATCGTACAGGGCGAGGGAGGGGCGGCGGCGTGAGCATCCGGGTCGTGCTGGGCGAGGACAACGTGCTGGTGCGCGAGGGCGTTCGCGCCCTGCTCGACTCGTACCAGGACGTCGAGGTGGTGGGGGTGGCTCAGGACGCTCCTTCGCTCCTGCAGACCGCCGCCGAGCACATCCCCGACGTCGTGGTCACCGACATCAAGATGCCGCCCAACTTCCGGCTGGAGGGCATCGACTGCGCGCACGCGATCCGGGACAAGCACCCGGATACGGGTGTCGTGGTCCTGTCGGCGCACGATGACGAGGAGTACGCGATCGCGCTTCTGGGGAAGGGGCAGAGCGGCCTGGCGTACCTGCTGAAGGATCGGATCGCGCAGGGAGACGAGCTGGTCCGCGCGATCCGGGAGGTGGCCGCGGGTGGCAGCGCGGTCGATCCCACCATCGCCGAGCGCCTCTCGGGGCGCCACGACGCCGAGGAGGACGACCGGCGGATCCTGGACATGATGTCCCAGGGCCTCGGCTACGAGCAGATGGCCGAGCGCCTGGGCACCACCCAGGAGGCCGTGGACCGGCAGGTCACCGAGCTGTTCCGCCGCCTGGCCGGGGGGGACGGCGGGGGTCTGGTGGACGAGTTCAAGCGCCTGCACGCCGCCGTGGTGGAGCAGGCGACCTCCCGGCGCACCCTCGCCTCCTTCGTCCCCCAGCAGCTCGCGGAACGGCTCGCGCTGCAGCCGGACGAGCCGATCGAGCCGCAAGAGGTCGAGGTCAGCGTCCTCTTCTCGGACATCCGGGGCTTCTCGACGATCGCCGAGCGGCTCTCGGCCCGCGACGTCGCATCCCTCGTGGGCAGGCACCTGTCGGCGATGGCCGAGGTCGTCGTGGCCCACGGCGGCACGATCGACAAGTTCCAGGGGGACGCGGTAATGGCCGTGTTCGGAGCGCCCGATCCCCAGCCCGATCACGCCGAGCGTGCGTTGCGCTGCGCGATGGCGATGCAGGCTCGCCAGACAGAGCTGGATGCCCAGGGATGGGGGGTCGACGGACTCCCGACCATGGGCGTCGGCATCGGGGTGAATACGGGACCGGTCATCGCCGGCACGGTCGGTGGGGGCGGGCGCCTCGAGTACACGGTCGTGGGCGACGCGGTGAACGTGGCATCGCGCCTGCAATCGGAGGCTGAGGCCGGAGAGATCGTGGCGTCCGCGTCGACCGTCGAAGCTGCCCCCGGGATCACGTGTGAGTCGATCGGGCCTCGGATCGTGAAGGGTCGGGAAGAGCCCGTGGAGGTGTTCCGTGTCCGTCGCGGCTGAACTCGTTCCCGAACGGCCCGCCCGGTGGCCCTGGTACGCGTTCCCCGCCTTCCTCGGCGCCGCGTTCGTCGGTCTCGTGCTCGTCGCTCAGAACGACGAGCCTCTCAGCCAGCAGGTCCCGTACGTGGTCGCGTTCACGATGTTCTGGCTCGTGGGAGCCGTGATCGTGAGCCGCGTCCCTCGCAACACGATCGGGCTGTTCCTCCTGTACACGTCGGCTGTGACGGCGACCGCCTTCCTGGCCAGCGAGCTCACGACCTGGCTCATCGAGCGGGGTCATCGCGGACCCGGGGTGGCAGCGATCGGTCTGCTGAACAACCTTGCCTGGCTGTTCGGGTTCATTCCGGTCGTGTTCATCCTCCCGCTCCTGTTCCCGGACGGGCGGCTCCCTTCGAAGCGGTGGAAGCCCTACGTGTGGTTCGTCGTCGCGTTCCTCATGCTCTTCGCGCTCACCCTGCTGTTCGGGCAGCGACGGGTGTTCGGATCAGGTAGCGACCCCCTCGAGATCCCGAACCCCTTGTACATCCGGGCGATCGGTCGCCTTCCGGATCTCGATCCACTGTTCGGTACGCTGTTCCCGCTGCTGTTCGCCGTCTCGGCCGTCTCCCTCGTCCTCCGGTTCCACCGGTCCAAGGGGGTCGAGCGACAGCAGATCAAGTGGGTCGCCTTCGGGCTGCCGGTCGCGCTGGTGGGGATCTTCGTCTCCAACTACTCGGACCCCACCCTCGTTGGCGCGGTGCTCGGCGCCATCGGGTTCCTGGCCTTCCCGGTGTCGATCGGGATCGCCATCCTTCGCTTCCATCTCTACGACCTCGACGTCGTCGTGCGGAAGACCGTCGTGTACGCGGCCCTGGCGCTGTTCGCCACCCTCGTGTACCTGGCCCTGGTGGTGGGCCTCGGGGCCTGGCTCGGCCGGGGCAGCTCGCTCCTGACCATCGTGGCCGCGGTCGTGGTGGCCGCGGCGTTCCAGCCTGTCAGGGCTCGACTGAACCGGTTCGCGAACCGGC
>DASQQQ010000234.1:0-4268 GCA_035643355.1 Actinomycetota bacterium
CCTGGCGAGCGTGGTGATGGACACGTTCCGACCTCCGATGCGGGACGGCCTGTGCCGTCCCCAGTAAGGCGGCCGCCGCAACGGGGACGGCCGCCACATGCAGGATGTGGTCGATCCCGGCATGGATCCCCAGGGCCGCCAGGGCCACCGCACCCAGGGCCACCACGCCGTCGGGCGCCGGATGGACCAGCAGCCGGGCGAAGCCCCATACGAAGAGCAGGACCGTGAGGGCGAACCCGGCCCAGCCCAGCTCGACCCCCTGCTGGAGGAACTCCTGATGCGCCCACCCGGCGTCCGGATCGCGCCGCGCGGTCCGATCCACCTGGGCGAACCGGCCCGGACCCACGCCCCCCGGGTGCCGAACCATCAGGTCCAATGACTCGTGCCAGAGCACCAGCCGCCGCTCGGTGAGCGCGCGGGCCGCGGGACCCCCGTCACCGGGTGCGTACGCCGCGCCCAGCGCGATGGTTCCGCCCAGCACGGCCACGAACGCCAGACCCGCCACCGCCGTGGCGAGTCCGGCCCCACGAGCCCCCCGCACCGCGAGGAGGGCGAGCACGACCAGCACCAGCGTGCCCGCGGCGGCGGCCGAGTCCCGCATCGCCACCCAGGCGAACCCGACCGCGACCACACCCGCCCCCGCCCAGAGGGCTGGCCGGCGCACGGCCGCGCCGAGCACCAGCGCCGCGACGGCGGCCTGCGCGAAGAACGCCGCCGTGGCGTTGCGGTACCCGAACGGACCCGACAGCGGCCCGGCCCCCACCAGCCCCTGCTCGCGTGCGATCAGCACCACCCCGGCGAGGACCAGGCACGCCGGCGCGATCCCGCGGTGGATCCACCCCAGGACCCGACCGGCGACCAGGGCCGCCGCCACGGCCAGGACCAGCCCCACCAGCGGCCACGGATCACCCCGCTCCGAAGCGAACGCCAGCGCCACCATGGCGCCCGCCAGAAGGATGCCGGCGGCGTCCATGGCCGTGCGGGTTCGCCGACCCGATCCTTCGAAGGGGCGGGACCCCGGTCCGTTCACGTGATCGCGGCCCCGGCTGCCTCGGCCCCGGAACGAGCCTGCTCACGGACGGCGGGCGGGATGCACAGCAACACCAGGAACAGGGGGTACAGCTGGACCCGCTCCCTGGCCAGCAGGCCGAAGTTGGCGAAGCTGGAGAAGGCGATGATGAACAGCCCGGTGTAGACCAGCGCGAACAGCACGTAGGGCGAGCCCCGGATGGAACGGATCGCCGCGATCAGCCATCGCCACCGGAACAAGCACAGCAGGATCAGGAAGGTGCCCTCGACCGCCGCCAGGCGCGCCTGCAGGTTGTGCGCCTCGGGCAGGAACGGCCTGAACAGAACCGTCACGACCGCGAGCGGTGCTCGAGCCGGCGAATCGACGACCGAGGGGACGAAGTCCGAGCCCCCCTTCGACGTCCGGTCCTGGATGTCGGTCAGGGTTGCGCTCACCCCCTTGGAGGTCGGTATGCCCGACCGCTGGAGGAAACGCTCGGCCTTGACGGTCAGGAACAGGGCAAGCACGGCCACCACCGCCATCGACAGGGCCTTCATCACCGGTGCCAGCTCGTGCAGTTCGCGGCTCCCCCGACGTGCCACCATGGCCAGTGCGAAGGCTGCACCCAGCAGCGCGGCTATGTGGGGCCGCACGATCCCGGCCAGCCAGAAGCCCACCGCCGCCATCGCGAGCCCCCTCCACAACTGCCCGGACAGCGCGATGGCGATCCCCAAGGTGGCGATCCCCAGCGCGAACATCATCCAGGACTCCTTGCCGATGCTCGAGGGCCAGAACACCAGCGAGGGCAGGAAGAACAGGAGGATCGCGTACGAGCGCCGCCGCCCTTCAGGTACTGCCACCACGAACGCTCGATAGAACAGGAACAGGCCCCAGAACCCCAACCACGCGTAGAAGAGGAACCCACCGAGCCTGGTGGGGCCGATGATCGCGTACACGAGGCCGGTGAACACTCTGAGGAACTCGGTCCCCGTCGCGTGGAGGAGCGGGGCGAAGTCCAGGTGTCGGAACTGCTCGAACAGCTTCACGCCCGCGTTGTGGTAGCCGGTCGCGTCGGCCACGCCGCCGTAGAGGCTGAACGCGACGTAGTACCGGGCGATCGAGCCCCCCAGCTTCACCAGCAGCGCGAGCGTCAGCAGCTTGAAGACGCGCGGATCGCCCTCTCGCGCTGCCTGACGCCTCAGGACCGGCAGCGAGACCAGCATCATCAGCGGGACCAGGAGCATGACGGCCCAGGCGTCGTACGAGCCCTCGTTCATGAGGACCAGGAGCAGGACGATGTAACCGGCGACCAAGCCAAGGCCGATGACGATGGCCGCCGGGACGGCCCTCGGCGAGATCTCCGCACGCCTGGTCTGCATCAGAAGACCTCCACGTCACCGACGGACAGCGCCCACGAGGGCAACCGACGCGGATCCGGCTCAAGGCGATGCCCCAGCGCGTTCGTCACCAGCCTGACCCCACCCGGCGCCCGCAGGTAGCCGGCCACCCTCGCCGCTCGAAGCGCCGTGGACCCCTGGGGGAAGCTGCACGTGAGGTGGTCAACACCGGCCGATCGTCGTATGGCCTGCAGCACCGCCCGGGCTCCTCCCACGTCGCCCCGCCGGACGAGTACCTCGGACACGGTGGCCTCGGTGAGAGCTCCTCTCGGACGGACCCTGAAGAGCCCGAGTCCACGGACCGACATCCCGTCGCGCGCCGTCACGCCCCGGTAGTCCAGCAGCGGCGCCCGCGCGTACCGCCACCGCAGGTACGCGAGGCCTCGCACCGTGGCGATCGCATCCCTGCGCTCCGCCTCTGCCAGCAGCCCGGGGATGCCGGGCTCGTCGAGGGCCTGCTCCGCGGTCCGGGCGTGGGTGAGCGTCTCCCCTGCCGCGGCCGTCTCGAGCGAGCGCCACGAGCGGACCCCCCGAGCGAACCGCACGGGTCGAGCAACCCGCACCCGGATCGGCAGGTCGCCCACCGACTCCCATCCCATCTTCAGGTAGCCGGGCAGGCTCTTGTCGTTCGGGGTGTTGAAGATCAGATCCGTCTGGTCACGAAGCTGGTCCAGTGCGTCGAGGGTGAGCCGTCGGAAGATGCCGCGGCCCTGGAAGTCGGGGTGGGTCGCCGTGTCCACCGCCCGCACCGCACGGAGCTCACGTTCGCCCGCCAGGAACCTCCATCGCATGAAGGCGCGGAGTCCCACGATCCGCTCGTCCGTCTCCGCCACCAGCATGAACGAAGGCCCGAAGGGGTTCTCGACGTGCTTCCACCGGAAGAACTCCGCCGACCGGTTCCCCGCCGGGCCTCCTCCGAGGGACGCACGGAGGAGTCGCAGGACCTCGTCCTCATCTTGCGCTTGGCAAGGGCGGACGAGGATGTCCATGTGGGAGACCGTCCCGCTCATCCTCCATCTCCCAGCTTCCAATCGAACGAACGGCCGAGCAGTCGCTCCAGCTCCTGGACCTCCGGACGGAGCCGCTCTTGGAGCATGTGCCGCTCCGCCCCGCCGATGGGTGGCACGGGCGGACGCTGGGTGCCGTAGCTGTGGTTGCGAAGATCCCTCGGGAGCCAGGGGCGCGCACCGATCCCTTGCTCGATCTCCACGATCGCGCGCTTCGGATCCTCGAACAAGCGCTCGCTCTGGATCACCAGGAACCTCGATGGAGGGAACCAGGAGAACCACCGCCGAAACTGCTCCGCGTACAGACCTCGGGAGACGTAGGAGAAGCGCAGGAAGGCACGCGGCTCGTAGAGCGGATCGTCGGCGAGCCGGGCGGCATCCCCCGACAACCGCTCGGGTTCCCGTGTGAGAGCTTCGCCGAAGGGAAGATCTTCGAAGCCGAGGCGAACCATGTGTCGGTAGTGCGAGTAGGCGCGCTCCACCGGGTCCCGGAGCAGAACCACGAACCGCGCGTCCGGGATCGTCTTCCGGATCCGCTCGGGACTGAGCGGGTAGAAGAGGTAGTCGGGGGTCGCTTCGTACGCGAGCCGTCCACGGAGGAGCGGGAAGTGGGCGCGATACCAGGTCTCCCCTCGTCCGTACCTCCTGGAGAAGTACTCCGTCTCCTTCCTCACCGAGGCAGCCAAACCCGGATGACCTTCCAGGTACTTGTAGAGGGAAGAGGTGCCTGCCCGCTGGGCGCCGATGATCAGGAAGGAAGGCAACGGGCGTACAGAGCTCGTCACGCTCCGGAGGCCGACCCGAGCCCGGGCCACCTTGGATGGAACCCCACGCGGCAATCGGCTCTTGATCCCT
>DASQQQ010000235.1:0-3300 GCA_035643355.1 Actinomycetota bacterium
TCGGCTCCACGCCGATCTGGGACAGGAACTCGTTCTGGAAGTCGATCATCTCGCCGATCGCGCGCTTGGCCGCCTCCAGGCCCTCGGCCACGACCTCCTCGGTGGGGGCCGCCGAGGCGCCCCCGTTGGAGAGCAGGTCCCAGGTGTTGTCGGGGGCCTCGCCCTCGATCATCAGCACGTCGATCCCCCCGGCGTCGTTCCGACGGCCGGCCACCACCACGTCGAAGGTGGCCTGCTCCAGGTCCTGGAAGGTGGGGTCGATCTTCCACTCGCCGCCGATCAGACCCATCCGCACCGCGCCCACCGGCCCCTCGAAGGGCAGGCCGGCGATCATGGTGGCCAGGCTGGCGGCGTTGATGCTGGGGATGTCGTAGGGGTTGCCCATGTCCACGGATAGGACGGTCACCACGACCTGGACCTCGTCCCGGTAGCCCTCCTTGAAGGTGGGGCGCATGGGCCGGTCGGTCAGGCGCGCGGTGAGGATCGCGGTCTCGGAGGGACGGCCCTCGCGGCGGAAGAACCCGCCGGGGATCTTGCCGGCCGCGTACATCCGCTCCTCCACGTCCACGGTGAGCGGGAAGAAGTCGATGCCCTCGCGGGGCGCCGAGCTGGTGGTGGTGGCGAGCACCTGCGTCTCGCCGAGGGTCACGACCACGGATCCGCCCGCCTGCATGGCGAGCTTGCCGTGCTCGAACGTCATCTGCTGGGACCCGACGGTCCTGCTGAGCTTGGTGGTGGCCACTGGCCTCTCCTCCTTGGGGAACGGCCCGCACGCCCGGCGCGCGGGAACCTCCGGTGGGTCGTCTGGAGGTGGGGAGGCTCGGCCAGTTGTCAGTGGTGAGCCACCGGGAACCGCGGGGGTCTCGGGAGCTCGCTACTGAGAACCGACCCGATGCGCTCCCCTCCTCCGTTGGGGCTTCGTCGTCCTTGGGACATCCCTCCTCGCGGGAAGGGGCGTTACCGGCGCAGGCCGAGCCGGCCGATCAGCTCGCGGTAGCGCTCGATGTCCTCGCGCTTGAGATACTCGAGCAGCCGGCGGCGGCGGCCCACCATCTGGAGGAGCCCGCGGCGCGAGTGGTGATCCTTCTTGTGGGTCTTCAGGTGCTCGGTCAGACCGCTGATCCGGTTCGACAGGACCGCAACCTGCACCTCTGCCGACCCGGTGTCACCGTCGCTGCGGCGGTACTCGGAGATGATCTGGGACTTCGCTTCCTTCGTCAGTGCCATATCCAGCGGGAAGGCTACCAGACAGGGTGTCCGAACACTCCCTCGTCGCTCATCGCCCGAGGATCCCGCGGGTCACGATCAGGGCACCCGACAGCCCCGCAAACGTGAGCACCGCCGGGCGCAGCCACCGGGCGTCGACGGCCCGGGCCACGAACCCCGAGAGCCACAGGCCCGCCAGCAACCCCGGCACCAGCTCCAGGGCCAGGACCACGTGCTGGCGCTGCACGCGCCCGGCCAGGAACAGGCCGCTCAGGGACAGCGTGAGGCCGGTCACGAACGACACCGCCAGCGTGGAGCGGAGCTCGGGCCCGGGCCGGTGCTGGTACACCATGGCCAAGGCCGGCCCGCCGATCGCCACCGCGGTGCCGGTGATCCCCGAGACGAACCCGGCGCCGAAGGCGACCGGGGTGGTGGGCTGCAGGTCCAGCCGCACGATCGACATCACCACGATCCCCATGATCAGCGCCCCCACCAGCACCGACAGCTCGCCGGTGGGGATCGACACGATCACCCACACCCCGATCACCGTGCCCAGGATCCGGCCGGCAGCGATCGACAGGTAGCCGCGCACGTGGATGTGCCGGCGCTCCCGGAGCGCCATCAGGATCGTGAGCGGCGCGGCCAGCAGCAGGGCCGTGGCCGGCACCGCCGGCGGCTCCACCAGCGCCAGCGCGGGGACCGTCACCAGCGCGTAGCCGAAGCCCACCGAGCCCTGGATCACCGCTCCGCACGCCACGGCGAGCAGCAGGAACACGATGGCCGAGCCGGAGAGGGGGTGCACTACCCCGTCAGCACCGGATGGCCGTCGGACGCGATCGAGGCGGGCAGCAGCCGGCCCCGGATCCGCCCCTTCGTCGAGACTGTCACCTCGGCCACCGCGGTGGTGGAACCACCGGCCGAGTACCGGGGCCACACGAAGTTACCTAGGCTGTAGAAGATCGGGTGCCCGCGGTAGGTCTCCATGGGCTGGAGGCGGTGCGAGTGGCCGCCGTAGATCACGTCGGCCCCCGCGTCGATCAGCCGGTGCCCCTCCTGCACCTGGTAGTCGCGGGGCCGCGCGTCCAGCTCCACGCCCCAGTGGATCATCACCACGACCAGGTCCGAGCGGCGCGCCGCGTCCCGGACCGCCTGCAGCGCCAGCGGGAAGTCGTGCCCGGCCGCGGTCCCCGGCGAATCGGGGCCGGCCACCTCGTACTCGGGGTCGATCACCTCGTCGATCCCCACCACCGCCACCCGCCAGCCGTTCAGCTCGAACAGCACCGCACGCAGCGCCTGGGCCTGGTTCGCGCCGGCCCCCACCGGCACCAGGCCGGCCCGGCGGATCTGCTTCAGCGAGTCGAGCAGCCCCTGGGCCCCCTGGTCGAAGGCGTGGTTGTTCGACTGGTTGGCCACCTCCACGCCGGCGGCCTTGGCGGCCGGGAGGGCCGCCGGGTCGCAGCGGAAGACGAACTGCTTGCTCACCGGCGCGGAGACGTGGGTGGCGGGGCACTCCAGGTTGATCAGGGTCAGGTCGTCGCGGCGGAACAGCCCGTCCAGACCCGACCAGGCCCAGCCGTAGCCCCTGGACCCGAACACCGGCAGGTAGCTCGGGTCCAGGCTCACGTCACCGGTCCCGTGGATCACCAGGCGCCCCCGCGACGGCGATGGCGTGGCCCTGGGCGAGGGAGCCCCTTGCCGGGCCCCGCCGGCCGAGCCCTCCAGGGCGAGCGCCGCCCCCGACGGCGAGGCACCGCCGGCGAACGCGCCCGAGGCCGCCGCGCCCGAGCGGTCGCCCAGGCGGAAGCCCACCACCGCCGCCACGATCAGCACCAGGGCCACGAGGGGAACGGCGAAGGGCACGTGGGAGCGACGGCGGTGGCGGGGGAGCACGGCGCTATCCTCCCACGGCGGGCACGATCCTCCGGGTACGCCGGACGTCCTCCTCCATGGCCCGCACCAGCTCCTCGGTGGTGCCGAAGCGCTCCTCGTCCCGCAGGCGCTGCCAGAACTCGACGCTGAGCGCTCCACCGCGCAGGTCGGTGTCGTCGAAGCCCAGCAGGAAGGCCTCCACGTGCAGCGGCTCCACGCCGAAGG
>DASQQQ010000236.1:0-2102 GCA_035643355.1 Actinomycetota bacterium
GTCCTGGATCACCTGCTCGAGGTCGTCCAGGTGCCGCACCCCGAGGCCGGCCACGGTCTCGCCGGTGCGCGCCGGGTCGGCGTCGATGAGCGCCGCGACCCGGAAGCCACGGGAGGCGAACCCGCCGTAGTTGGCCAGCGCGTGCCCGAGGTTTCCGATGCCGATGATCACGACCGCCCAGTCCTGGGTGAGGCCCAGCTCGCGGGAGATCTGGTACACGAGGTACTCGACGTCGTAGCCCACCCCGCGGGTTCCGTACGAGCCGAGGTAGGACAGGTCCTTGCGGAGCTTTGCGGAGTTGACCCCGGCCGCGGTGGCCAGTTCCTCGGATGAGACGGTGAGGACACCGCGCTCGGAGAGCGCCGTGAGCGCCCTGAGGTAGACCGGGAGCCTGGCGACCGTCGCCTCGGGGATACCGCGTCCCCGGCTGGACGGTCGGACTGGACGGCCTGTGGTCACGGGACTCCTGACGCGCTGAGAGAGGACTCGCCTCCCCGTACCGGAGAGGGGGACCTCACCGATGCGACCTGGCTTGTGCTTGGCAAGGGTAGGCGTTTGTGAACGTACGCACAAAGTCGAGACCGTGCGATCACGTACGGTGGTGACCGAAGTCACGCCTGTCCTGCCGTCATCGGCCTACCGCCCGGTAGGGGAAGTGCCTGCGCAAAGGCCCGGGGCGGGCGTTCGGACGACGGCCCGGAGGACGTCCTGGCGCGAACCAATGGGTATCTCGACGCGGGGTGACCGGGGGCCGGGGCCGGGGGATCGCGGGTGCGAGGACCGCGGCGGGCAGCCGCGGCTCCCCGTCCCCTGGTGAGCCGATCGCGTGCCTCGCCGCGGTCGTCGCGTGCGGCGGCAGTGCGTCCCCCCGGGCGCATGCCGCACGGGTGTGCCCCGCGCCCGCAAACCCGACCTTCGTCGGCGGACCGGAACGAACCGGCAACTCCCGGTGAACACCGGGCGAACAGGGTCGGAAAGTCCAGCGCGGCCGAGTTACCGCGGTCAGCCGAGCGCGGCCCGCAGCCGCTGCTCGGACACCCGCCAGAAGTCGTGCTGCTCACCGTCGATCAGGGTGACCGGGATCTGCTCCCAGTACCGCCGGTACAGCTCCTCGTCCTGGGTGATGTCCAGCTCCTCCCAGCTCGCCCCGAGCTCGCCGGCCACCCGGGCGATCACCGCGCGGGCGTCCTCGCACAGGTGGCACCCCGGCTTGCCGATCAGGGTGATGGTGTGGCCACCGGCCGCGGCGCTCACCCGCTCCGCTCCCGTTCCCGCGCGCGAAGCCGGCCCTTCGCGACCTTGCCGGTGGCCGAGTGCGGCAGCTCGGGCACGATCTGGACGACCGTCGGGCACTTGAACCTGGCCAGCCGGGTGGCGCAGTGCGCGGTCACGTCCTCGGGCGTGAGCTGCGCCCCCTTCTTCGGTACCACCAGCGCCTTCACCGCCTCGCCGGTGAACGGGTGCGGTACCGCGATCACCGCCGACTCCGCCACCGCCGGATGCTCGGCGATCACGTCCTCGACCTCGCGGGGATATACGTTGAAGCCGTTGACCAGCACCAGTTCCTTGCGCCTGTCGACCAGGTACAGGTCGCCGTCCTCGTCCGCGTAGGCGACGTCGCCGGTCCGGAACCAGCCCTCCTCGTCCGGGCCGCCGGACCCGTCCGGCCAGTAACCGGAGAAGAGGTTGGCGCCCCGGATCACGATTTCGCCTGGATCATCCTCGTGCGTCTCGTCGCCGAAGGCATCCACCAGCTTCAGCTCCACACCCGGGACCGGACGGCCCACTGATCCGGGCTTGGCCTCCCCGGACGCGAGCGTGGACGCGACCACCGGTGCCGTCTCGGTCAGCCCGTACCCCTCGTAGATGGGCCGCCCGACGCTGGTCCTGAGCTGCTCGAGCACCACGGGGGGCAGCGGGGATGCGCCGGAGATCATCAGCCGCACGCCCGCGAGCACCTCACCGGCCTCCGGCTGCTGGGTCCAGGCGGCGTACATCGGCGGCGCGCCGGGGATGTTGGTGACGCCGGTGCGGCGGATCTCGGCAAGCGTCCCGGCCGGGTCGAACCGGTCCGCCAGCACCCCGGTCGCGCCGGTGTACAC
>DASQQQ010000237.1:0-4887 GCA_035643355.1 Actinomycetota bacterium
TGCTCCGCCCCACCGCTGAGCCCAGAAGGAAAGCGGCGACGGGGGTCAGCCGGCGCTCGACCCGATGCGCGACGTCCCGGGCCGCGGTGAGGATCATGCTCGTCTCCCGTTCGCTGAGCGTGTCCTCGCCCAGCGCCTCCGCGAGCTGGTCGATCCAGGCCTCCATCGATCCCTCCTCGGTCCGGCTGCCGTCATCACGTTAGTACGGAGGCGGGAGCTCGGCTCCGTCCTCCGGCTCGTGCCTCCGCCTCCAGGACCGGCTCATAACTCCGGCTCGGGAGGCTCGGGCCGGCGCCTGGCCATGTGGGCCTGCAGCTCCTCCTCGATGGCGAGGTCCAGGCCGCCCGGCCCGTCTCGGGGATCCGCAAGAGCTCCAGGTCCAGCGCGAACTTCTCGAACGAGGCGGTCAGCCCTCCCTCGAGCCACCCGGCGCCCTTGCCCACCATCTCCTCCACGGTCGTGCACGGCGTGCAGCTGCTCCTCGGACAAGACCCGCGGAGCCCCTTCACGGGCGAAGATCGGCGCCCTCCTCCGCGTGCGGCCCCATCAGCGGGGACAGCAGTTCGTCCAGGGGTTCGATCCCCAGGTCGTGGATCTCCAGCGGGCGGTCCATCCAGGCCGCGATGGACCGAGCCGCGGCCTCCCGATCCCGGTCTGGGTGCTGGCGGACGAACAGGATCCGCGTGAGGTTGCCAAAATACGTCTCCTTCAGCCACGGGAACCGGTCCAGACCGAGCCCGTGCACCACGGCTCGGTCCCAGTTGTCCACCAGCCAGTCGGTCAGGAAGTAGATCCCGATGTCTTGGGAGAACCTCCGGTAGAGCTTGCCCGCGTACCACTGGAAGCAGTGGACCCCGGCCGGACGGGCCGCCGGGTACCGGGCCAGGACCTCGTCCAGACGCCCTCCGGTCCCGCAGTCGCCGTACACGACGATCACCCGCTCGTAGCGCGCGCTCAGCTCGGCCAGCCGCTCCTCCACGGCGGGGGCGATCCGAAGGGGCGTCATGTGGAGGGAGCTTGAGATGCCGTGGACGTCCGCGTTCCAGCCGTGCCGCTCCACGAGGGTCGCGGCGTCCCGCGCCACGGCTCCACAGGCCAAGAGGGCAACCGGAGCGCCCCTGGCCCTCACGAGGACCGCACCGCCTCGAGCGAGGGGAACGCCAGGTTCCGGATGAACCGCTCGTTGAAGCCGGGAGCCCCGGACAGCTCCAGGTACTCGATCAGCTCGGGCAGCTCGAGGGCCATCTCCCGCTCCCGGAACGACATGAGGGCCATCTTCGCGCCCTCGCTGGCGGTGTTGCCCACGGCCCGGATCCGTTCCACGGGGACCGGTGGGACGAGCCCGATGATCCGGGCGCCGTCGGGGTCGATGTAGGTCCCGAACGACCCGGCCAGCAGGACCTCGTCGAGGTCTCGGGGGTCGATCCCCAGCGCGACCAGAGCGACCTCAATCCCCGTGGCGATCGCTCCCTTGGCCGACTGCAGCTCGCGGATGTCGAGCTGGGTGAGCAGCACCTCGTCGGTGAGGGCGAAGGCGCGGATCCCGTCCCGGTCCACCAGACGATCGGCCAAGGGGTGCTCGGCGACGGTGGCCTCCTCCCAGGACAGCAGGATGCCGTTCTCCTTCAGCAGTCCCGACACCCGCAGCTGGGCCACGGCGTCGATCAGCCCGGAGCCGCAGATGCCCCGCGGCTGCACGTCCCCGCCGATCACCTGGAGCCGGATCCCGGAGGGGCCGAAGGTGACCCCCTCGATCGCTCCCTCGGTGGCCCTCATCCCGTGGAGGATCTGGCCGCCCTCGAAGGCGGGGCCCGCGGGCGCCGCCGTGGCGACGACCCGGTCCACGGACCCGCACACGATCTCGCCGTTCGTTCCCACGTCCACCAGTAGACGCATGCGGTCCTCCCGAGCGAGACCGGTGGCCACCACATCCCCCACGATGTCCGCTCCCACGTACGCGCCGATCGAGGGCAGGAGCACGACGCGCCCCTCGGGGTGCAGCTGGATGCCCACGTCCCGCGCCCGGAGGTCCTGTGCCTGGAGGAACGTGGCCACGAACGGCGATAGGGCGACCGATCGGGGGTCCACCCCGAGCAGGAGATGGAGCATCGTGGCGTTGCCGACCACCACCATCTCGAGGACCGCTTCCAGTTCCACGCCGGCGGTGGCGCACACGCTCTCCACGAGCCCGTTCACCGTCGCGAGCACCGCGGCTCGCAGGTCGTCCAGGGCCTCCGGGCCGGTCATCGCGTGGCCCATGCGGGCGATGACATCGGCCCCGAACGGCGCCTGACGGTTGATCGTGGACTCCACCGCCGTCGCGTTTCCCGAAACCAGGTCCACGAGGGTGGCCACCACGGTAGTGGTCCCGATGTCGAGCGAGATCCCGAACCGGCGATCGGCGGCGTCGCCCGGTTCCACGTCGACCAGCCGGTCGCCCACCACGGTGGCGGTCACCTCGGAGCCCTCGGAGAGGGCGGCGGCCAGGCGGGGGAGCAGGGAGGGATCCCAGGAGACCTCCAACCCCTCGTCGGCGAGCGCCTCACGGATCCTTCGCAGGTGGTCGCGGGCGTCGTCCAACGTGGGAGCCTCCATCGGGAGCACGATCCGTCGCACGTTGGGTTCCAGAAGGACGAACCGTCCTACGCCCATGGTGGCCGCCTTGGGGGTCCGCATGGGTCGCGGCACCTCGCAGACGGTATCGGCGCGGATCTCAGCCTGGCAGGCCAGACGCCATCCCGCCTCGAGCTCAGCCGATGACAGGTGCCGCTGGTCGGCCGTGGTGGGCTCGCCACGCCCTCCCATCACCCGCACCCGGCACTTGCCGCACGTCCCCCGGCCGCCGCAGGTGGACTCGATCGGCAGGCCGGCCCAGTGCGCCGCGTGGAACAGGTTCGTCCCCATCGGGACGTGCACCGTCGCGCCCTGCGGCAGGTACGTGACCTCGAGCTTCCTCATGCCGCGGGGCCCTGCCCGGTCGAGGCCATCGCCGCGCGATGGGCCGCGATCCAGGCGGCTCCGTGCGCATCGCGGCCGAGCAACAGATCCGCGGCCAGGAACGCCTTGCGCACGGGGTCGTGGAGCGGGTTCGTGATGGCGACGTTCATGCCGGTCAGGATGGCCATGGTCAGGAACGCTGCGTCGATGTGGTCGCGGCCCGGCATCCCGAAGGAGAGGTTCGACGCGCCGCACGAGACGTTGACGCCGAGCTCGCGCCGGATGGCGCGGATGGTCTCGAGCATCGCGGTGGCGGCCCGGGGCTCGGCCCCGATCGGCATGGCCAGGGGGTCGATGATCACGTCTTCGCGAACGATCCCGTGATCGGCGGCGGCCTCGACGATGGTCCGCGCGGCGGCCAGCCGGCGCTCGGGGTCCATGGAGATGCCGGTCTCGTCGTGGGCCATCCCGATGACCGCGGCGCCGTGGCGCCCCACCACCGGCAGGAGGCGCGAGAGGGAGGCCTCCTCGGCGGTGACCGAGTTCACGATGACCTTGCCCCGGGAGGCGGCGATCGACGCCTCGAGGACCTCGGGGGTGGACGAGTCGATGCACAGCGGCACGTTCACCACCTCCTGGACCGCGCGTACGACCTGAGCGAGCATCGCTGCCTCGTCGAAGCCGGGGATCCCGGCGTTCACGTCCAGGACGCGTGCGCCTGCCCGGACCTGTGCCTCGGCGTCGGCCCGAACCGTGTCCATCACGCCGGCCACCAGTTCCTCGGTCAGCCGCGGCCGCCCGGTGGGGTTGATCCGCTCACCGATCACCACGAACGGGTGGTCGTCCCCGATGTACACCGGCCCGCCGGGCCCCTCGAGGATCGTGGCCACGCCCATATCGGCCTAGCCGATCAGCCCCTTCGCCACCTCCACCGCTTCGGGGGCGTTGTTCGCGTACCCGTCGGCGCCGATCTTCTCGGCCCATCCGGGGGTGACCGGTGCGCCCCCGACCATCACCTTGACCGCCCCGCGGAGACCGTCGCGTTCCAGGGCCCTGATCACGGTCTCCTGGTAGGGCACGGTGGTCGTGAGCAGCGCCGACAATCCGACGATCCGCGGCCCGTGCTCGCGGATCGCCTCTACGATCCGGTCGGCCGGCACGTCCTTGCCCAGATCGTGCACCTCGAAGCCCGAGGTCCGGAGCATGGCGGCCACCATGTTCTTGCCCAGGTCGTGCAGATCGCCCTTCACCGTGGCCAGCAGCACCAGCGATCGATCGTTCTCCTCGCGCCGCTCGAGCAAGGCGGGCTCCACGATCTCGTTGCACTGCTTGAAGATCTCGGCCGAGGCCACCACCTCGGGGAGGAAGACCTCACCCCGCTTCCACATCTCCCCGAGCTCGAACATGGCCACGGCCATCCCCGCCTCGAGGATCGTCCGCGGATCAAGGCCCGACCCCGCCAGCCGCCGGGCCGTGTCCACCGCGGTGGTGCGATCGGCCGAGATCAACGCCCGTCTCAGGGTCTGGAGGTCCTGCTCCATACGGCCGCTCCTCGGGCCGGAGTGGGCGGCGATCGTCGAGTGACCATCGGTTAGGGTTCGATCGCCGGTTGGAACAGGATGATAGGAAGCGCACGAGGTTCGTGGGAATCCCCCTCCCGGTACACACTGTGACCCGAGGTCATGGGCTCCGTTGCCGCCGCCCGGGACGGGGCGTAGCGTCCGGAGCGGATCGCGGCCGTCGCGAGGAGGGGTCGTGCCCGACGTGATCATCGTGGGAGCCGGCATCACCGGCACGTCGATCGCCTTCCACCTGGCCACGCGGAGCTCCCTCGGCGTCCTCCTGGTGGATCGGGCGGGCGTGGCCGAGGGTGGCACCGGGCGCTCCTCGGCGCTGATCCGGATGCACTACACGTTCCCTCCCGAGGTGCGCTTGGCGCTGCGGAGCCTG
>DASQQQ010000238.1:0-6001 GCA_035643355.1 Actinomycetota bacterium
GCAGAGCACGTAGTAGAGGTAGTCGACCTGGGCGGGGTTCAGGGCCGCCTGCAGGGACGGCAGTCCAGGACTCGCGATGGGCGTGGGGGGCAGGCCCGTGTGCAGCCGCGTGTTGTACGGGCTGTCGATCAGGAAGTCCGAGGCGGTGAGACCGTTGGAGGGGTCGGGATCGATGTAGGCGACCGTGGCGTCGATCCCCAGGGGCATGTCCTTGGCCAGGCGGTTGTAGATCACCGCCGCGATCAGCGGCCGATCCTGCTCGACCCGGGCCTCCTTCTCGATCATCGAGGCGATGGTCACCACCTGGTAGGGGGTGACGCCGAGCTTCTGGGCGTTGGACCAGGGCAGGTCCGAGACGCGCTTGCGGAAGTTCCGGAGCATCGTGTGGATCACGGCCTTGGGGGTGGTGCCCTTCTTCAGGAAGCGGTAGGTGTCGGGGAACAGGAAGCCCTCGAGCGGCTTGCCCTTCGGCAGGTACGGGGGCAGGGACCAGGTGCCCGAGCCGGCGTTCGTCTCGAACCGCTGGGCCGGCACGTGCAGGACCTGCTGGACCCGCTCGGCGATCTGGGTGAGTCGGTAGCCCTCCGGGATGGTGAGGTCGACCGTCGGTGCGGCCGGCGGGGCCTTCGTGAGCGCAGTGAAGGCGTCGTCGGGGGTCATGTTCGTGGTGAGGGTGTACGTGCCGGCCCGGATCGCGTCCGCCTTGCCGCTCCGGCGGAGCAGCCATTTGGAGACCAGTCCGCACCGAAGGACCCCGTGCTCGTGCAAGGCGTCGACGATCTGGCCGCCGGAGGCCCCCTCGGCGACCGTGAACGTGATCCGACGCTGGGGACCGGAGGCGTCCTCGCACCAGCTGTAGTAGCGGACGCCGGCGGCGACCACCAAGCCGGCCACGATGAGGAAGGCGAGGGCCAGTCGAAGCCCCCAGTTGGGGGGGTGACGACGGCGTGCGAGGCGCGGCTGCTCCTGCGGAGGCGGGGGCGCGGTCGACGTGGGCTGGGTCACGGTTTTCGAGGATACCCGGCACGGGAAGGCGGCCATGCCCAGGCGCTTGACGCGACCCGGGGATCAACGGTGAGGGGGGCGCGGACGGTGACCGCTGGGGGCCTCGAGAGAGGTCACGCCCCGCGGGCGCGTTCGGCGTCCAGATAGCTCTGCAGGATCACCGTGGCCGCCGAGCGGTCCACCCGACGCCGGCGCTCGCGGCCCCGGATGCCGGCCGCGCGCAGCGCCCCCTCGGCCTCCACCGTGGACAATCGCTCGTCGTGCAGCACCACGGGTACAGCCAGGAACGCTCGGAGCGCCTCGGCGAAGCGCTCGGCGTGGTGCGCTCGCACACCGCGCTCCCCCGCCATCGTGAGGGGGAGCCCCACCACCACCAGACCCACCCCGTGCTCCCGCACCAGCCCGGCCACGGCTTTCAGGTCCTCTGGCGCCCCGGTCCGCACCGTCCCCAGGGGCACCGCCAGACGCCGCTCGGGGTCCGAGATGGCCACGCCGATCCGCGCGTCGCCGAGGTCCAGGGCAAGGACCCGGGTCGCGCGCCCTTCAGGGTCCTCGCCGGTCTGATCCATACTCGTGGCCCGCGGCGAGCTCCTCCAGCCGGGCCGGGATCAGCCCCAGCGCCTCGTCCAGGGCCTCGCCCTTCGGCCCGCCCGCCGTGCCCAGGACCGGCTTGCCCCCCGCTCCTCCACCGACCGCTCGAGCCGCCGGCTCGAGCAGCTGCTTGGCGTTGACCCCCCGGCTCACGAGCTCCTTCGTGCAGGCCGCCACCACCAGGGCCCGTCCGCCGGCCCCGCTGCCGAGCACCACCGCTGCCCCTCCCGACCCCTCCAACCGGCCCACCGCTGCCTGCGCCAGCTCCCGGAGCTCCTCCGCCGAGCCGACCTCCGCCGAGACCACCAGTCGAGCCCCCGCCACGTCCACCGCGCGGCCGGCCACCTCCTGGGCCCGGGCCGCCACGTCCTGCTTGCGGATCTTGCCGAGCTCGCTGGACAGCCGCCGGTTCTGCTCGAGCAGTTCCCGGACGCGCTCAGGCGCCGTGTGCCGGTCGCCGACCCCCAGCGCGTCGAGCACGTCCTGCAGGAGCTGGCGCTCGGAGTTGACCTCCTTGAGCGCGTCGGGACCCACCAGCGCCTCCACCCGGCGCATCCCGGCCCCGATGCTGGACTCGCCCAGGATCCGGACCACGCCCACGTTGCCGGCCCGCCGCACGTGCGTGCCGCCGCAGAGCTCGACCGAGTAATCGCCCACCTCGACCACGCGCACGAACTCGCCATACTTCTCGCCGAACAGCGCGATCGCGCCCTGGCTCTTCGCCTCCTCGAAGGTGGTCTCGTAGACCGTGACCGGCGCGTCCTCGGACAGGCGCTGGTTGGCGATCTCCTCGGCCTGCTCGAGGACGTCGCGCGGCACCGCCGCGTGGTGGGGGAAGTCGAACCGCAGCCGGCCGGGCGCCACCAGCGAGCCCGCCTGACGGGCGTGCTCGCCCAGCACGTGACGGAGGGTCCAGTGCACGATGTGCGTGGCGGTGTGCGCTCGGGCCGTCGCCGCCCGGCGCATCGCGTCCACCTCGGCGTGGCCCTCATCGCCCTCTCGGACCTCGCCCGACAGCACCACGCCCGAGTGCACGATCACGTTCCCCGGCCCGTACTGTGCGTCCACCACCCTGATCAGCCCGCCTGGCGTGCGCAGGTACCCGTGGTCACCGATCTGACCGCCCGACTCGGCGTAGAAGGGCGTTCGGTCCAGGACCAGCCGCACCTCCTGACCCTCCCCCGCCAGTTCGGCCCGGACGCCGTCGGCCAGCACCGCCAGCAGGCGCCCGTCCGACTCCAGCGAGCCGTAGCCCACGAACTCGGTGGGGCCCGAGACCCCGGCCAGCTCGTCGCCGGCCCTCGCGCGCTTGGCGGCACGCTTGGCCCGCTCGCGCTGCTCGGTCATCAGCTCCTCGAACCGGCCCTCGTCGACCGACAGCCCGGAGTCCTCGACCAGCTCGCGCGTGAGCTCCTTGGGGAAGCCGAACGTGTCGTGCAGCTTGAAGACCACGTCGCCCGAGACGGTCCCGCCGGCCGGCGTGCGCTGCACCTCCTCCTCGACCACCACCATCCCCTGGCGGAGGGTGCCGGCGAAGCGCTCCTCCTCAGAGGCGGCGACCTGGGCCACGTAGGCTTGGTTCTCGACGAGCTCGGGGAAGGCCTGTCCGAACCGCTGCACGGTGACCTCGACCAGCCGCTCCATCACGGGCGTCTCGATCCCCAGCCGACGAGCGTGGCTTACCACCCGGCGGAGCATCCGCCGGAGCACGTAGCCCCGACCCTCGTTCGAGGGCTGCACACCGTCCGCGATCAGGAACGTGGTGGCCCGGCCATGCTCGGCCACGACCTTCAGGGACATGTCCGCCCGAGGGTCGTCGCCGTGCCGGATCCCGGCCAGCGCCTCGGCGACCTCCAGCAGCGGGCGGAACAGGTCCGTCTCGAAGACGCTGTCCACCCCCTGTAGGACCACGGCCACCCGCTCCAGGCTCGAGCCCGTGTCGATGTTCTTGGCCGGCAGGTCGCCCACGACCTGCATCCGCTCGTCGACCTCCTCCTGCATGAACACGTGATTCCAGATCTCCAGGTACCGCTCTTCGTCCACCTCGGGTCCGCCCTCGGTCCCGTACCTCGAGCCGCGGTCCACGTAGATCTCGGAGCACGGGCCGGCCGGGCCGGCGGCGTGAGTCCACCAGTAGTTGTCCTCCGCCCCGCGCCGGACGATCCGCTCCGCGGGGATCCCGATGTCCAGCCAGATCTCGGCGGCCTCGTCGTCGGTACGGAAGACGGTGACCCACAGGCGGTCCGGATCGATGCCGAAGACCTCGGTCACCAGCTCGAACCCCCAGCCGCAGGACTCTCGCTTGAAGTAGTCGCCGAAGGAGAAGTTGCCCAGCATCTCGAAGAACGTGAGGTGCCGCGCGGTGCGGCCGACGTTCTCGATGTCGTTGGCCCGGAAGCACTTCTGGGTGGAGGTGGCGCGGGGGAAGGGCGCCGGGGCGTGTCCCAGGAAGTACGGGATGAACTGGTTCATGCCCGCGTTCGTGAGCAGCAGGCCGGACTCGGGCGGGGGGATCAGGGGCGAAGAGGGAACGCGCTTGTGCCCGCGCTCCTCGAAGAAGCGCAGGAACGTCTCACGGATCGTCGCACCGTCCATCGGGAACGGTCAGTCTACCGGGGCAACGGGGGCCGCCCTCAGCGCTCGCGGAGCTCGTGCTCCCGCCGTTCCATGGCGCGCTTGCCCTCGGCGATGGACTCGGAGACGAGCTTGGAGAGCTCGAGCAGCCCGCCCCGCGTCTCGCGGGCCAGGGTGGCGGGTGCCACCTTGTCCATCTGCCGGCGGGCGAACCGGGCCGTCATCAGGGCGCCGGTGGCCCCCGCGCCGAGACCGAGGGCGACCCAGAACAGCCGTCGCACCGCTCAGTCGCCCTCCCCCTGGGGGGGTTCGGGAGGGGAGGTGGACGGCGCGGGGCTCCCGGTCTTCGGGGGCTTCTTGCGACCCCCCTTGTCACCCCGGAACCTCGACACGGCCTTGGAGACCCCGGCCCCGAAGGAGATCATCTTGACCAGTGGCGAGCTGGCCGCCTCCTCCACGAGCTTCGTGACCCGTTCCACCCGGTGCACGATCGCGCCGGCAGAGACCAGCATGCCGTCCACCCGGTCGATCTCGCGGTTGGTCTTCTCCACGGAGGTCTTGACCTCGGCCAGTAGCGGCATGGTCTCCTCACGGATGCCGTCGATCAGCATCTTCGTGCTCTCGAGCATCCGGAACGTGTTCAGCAGCACCACGCACAGGAACAGCACCAGCAGTCCCCAGAACGCGGCCAGGACGATCAGGGCGACGTCCCCGGCGGTGGCGATCACGGCCATCAGGCAACTCCTTGGGTGGCTCGGTCCGCCGCATCATACCGGGCAGACCCGGAGCGCCGGCCGTCGCGCGGTCGGCTCGTGGGGGTGGCTCCTGCGCGCTCGGGGGCGGGTTCGGGGACGGCGGGCGTCCCGCTCGGGGCCGGCCGTCAGGGGGGACAGGGCCCCAGGCGGACCACGAGCCCGCGGTGGTCCGAGCCTTCCACCGGAACCGTGACGGCGTCCTGCGAGCACCAGTCTTCAGGCTCGAGCACGTGGTCGATCCGCAGCTCGAGCAGGCCGAAGAGGCCGCCGACGTAGGTCCGGCTCGGCCAGCTCGAGCGGATCGCGTCGCGCATGTCGCCGGCCATGACCCGGTAGGCGTCGGTGCGATCGCTGGTGTTGAAGTCGCCGGCCAGGATCACCGGGTGGGGCAGGTCGCGGACCTCGGCCAGGATCCGGCGGACCATCGCCAGATGGTCCGGGAACGAGATCTCGTGCAGCGGGTTCGGTAGGTGGATCGCCACCACGATGACGCTGCCCCCCGGCCGGTCGACCGTGACCCGGAAGGCCACGGCCTTGGGGATGCCGGGCAGGCGCCGACCCGACCGGAGCGGCCACCGCGAGTAGACCTCCAGGCGGCCCCCCATGTCGTGCGCGTAGCCCCCGAAGGCGTCGGCCAGTCCGTGCTCGATCGCCTCGTCGGTCTCCACGGCCACGAGGATGTCGGGATGCAGGGCCGCCAGCGAGCGGACGGCGGCTCCGGGCGTGGGATTCTGGTCGAACGTGTTGGCCGAGACCAGGAGGAACGGGTCCACCGGCGCTGGTGTGGGGTGCGGGAGCCGCGGTCCGAGCGTGGAGACGATGGCGAAGAGCACCATCGACGCGGCCGAGAGCACGTAGCCGGGACGGGAGCGCGCCGCGGCGATGGCCAGGTAGACGAGGATGCCGAGCCCGGCGAGCGCCGGGAGGCCCACGGCCACCAGATCCAGCTCGGGCCCCACCAGGCGGACCACGAACCACAGCCACGGGAGGACGGCGGCGACGGCCGGCCCTCGCCATCGATGGGCCCGGCCCGGCTCGGCACCGGGCTCGGTGCTGGTGGGTTGCGTGTCGATCAG
>DASQQQ010000239.1:0-8028 GCA_035643355.1 Actinomycetota bacterium
GGCCCGGCCCGTGACCGACCTCCTGATCCACGACGCTCGGATCCTCGATGGCACCGGCCGCCCTGCCTTCCCGGGCGCGGTGGCGGTACGGAGCGACCGCATCGAGCGGCTGATCCTGCCGGGCGAACCCGAACCGCCGGCCCACCGACGGCTCGACGCTCGGGGACTCCTCGTGACGCCCGGGTTCGTGGACGTCCACGATCACTCGGACCTATCGCCGTTCGTCGAACCCTGGATGGACAGCATGCTCCGGCAGGGCGTGACCACCGTGGTGGTGGGCAACTGCGGATCGTCGGCCGTCCCCTTCGCGGGGGCTGACGAGCTGGCCGCATGGACCGGGAGGTCCCCCGAGGACCTCGGGCAGCGCTGGACCAGCTTCTCCGGGTACCGGGAGGCGGTGCAGGCAGCCCGACCGGCGGTCAACCTGGCGGCGCTCGTGGGACATGGGAGCCTGCGGCTGGAGGTGATGGGGGATGTCTCCCGCATCCCCACCACGGATGAGATGGCCCGCATGCGAGGGCTGCTTGCCGACGCGGTGGAGGAGGGCGCGGTCGGACTGTCGACCGGGCTGATCTACCGCCCCGGCATCCATGCCACCACCCAGGAGATCCAGGAGCTGGCGGCGGTGCTCCGCGACACCGGCGCCCTGTACGCCAGCCACATCCGCGGCGAGGGGCAGCCGGTGTTCGAGGCGATCGGCGAGTGCATCGGCATCGGCCGAACGGCCGGGGTGCCCGCCCACGTCAGCCACCTGAAGCTCGAGACCTCGCTGGTCTGGGGTCGGACGGCGGATCTGCTCGGGACGATCGACCGGGCCCGAGCGGCCGGAGACGACGTCAGCGCGGACCAGTACCCCTACGCCGCCTGGGAGAGTGCCCTGTCCTCCCTGCTCCCGCCGTGGGCACCGCCCGACGCCCTGCCGGACCTCCTGGGCGACCCCCGGACGGCGGCCCGGCTGATCCGCAGCGTGGAGCAAGGGGAACCCGGATGGCAGAGCAGCGTGCGGGGGGTGGGCTGGGAGCGACTGGTCGTCGTGGCCCACGCCGGAGCTCCCGGACTGACCGGACGCACCCTTGCCGACATCGGCGCAGCCACGGGTCGCTCACCCGCCGAGGCGACCTTCGATCTGCTGATGATCGACCCCGAGACCAGCGTGATCGGGCACGCCATGCACGAGGACGACGTCCGCGCCATCGTGGCGAGGGAGGACGTGATGGTGGCCACCGACGGCGTCGCGGTCTCGCCCACCGGACCTATGGGGCGTTTCCACCTGCACCCCCGCTGCTACGGGACGTTCCCCCGGGTCCTGGCCCGGTACGTGCGGCGGGAGGGGGTCCTGTCCCTCACCGCCGCGGTTCGGAAGATGACCTCGCTCCCTGCCGAGCGGTTCGGGCTGCGGGACCGCGGGGTGGTCCGGACGGGCGCGTTCGCCGACCTGGTGATCCTGGACCCTGCCACCGTGGAGGACCGCGCGACGTACGAGGCGCCGCACGCGTTCCCGGATGGCATCGAGACGGTGATCGTGAACGGTCGGATCGCGTGGAAGGGCCGTCGGGTCGAGCGCGCCGGCCGAGCGCTCCGCCGAGGCTGATCGCCCCTCCTCGGCTCCGGCCCGGGGTTCAGGTGTACCGGATCCGCGGGTCCAGGAAGGCGTAGACGATGTCCACGATCAGGTTCATCACGCTGATGGCCAGCGAGGCGATCACCGTCACCGCCAGGATCGCGGGTAGGTCGCCGTTGTAGACGGACTGGACGGCGTAGAGCCCGATACCCTGCAGGTTGAAGACGGTCTCGGTGATGATGGCCCCACCCAGCAGGGTCCCCAGGTCCATCCCCAGCATGGTCACCACCGGGGTGAGACTGGCCCGGAGGCCGTGCTTCAGAACGACCTTCCACTCCGGGACGCCCTTCGCCCGGGCCGTGCGGACGAAGTCCTCGTTCATCGTCTCGATCAGTCCGGCGCGGGTGATCCTCGCGTAGAAGGCGGCGAACAGGAAGGCCAGAACGAACCACGGCATGAGCATGTGGTTCAGCCAGCCGAAGAAGCTGGTGCCGATCGAGACGTACCCGCTGCCGGCGGCGATGCCCAGCTTGAACCAGAACAGCCAGAGGGCCATGAGTCCCAGCCAGAACACCGGAGCTGATACGCCGAAGAGGGCGAACCCCATGGCCACCCGGTCCGTCAGGGTTCGGGGCCGGAGTGCCGAGAGCACGCCAATCGGGATCCCGATCGCCAACCAAATGAGCGCGGCGCCCACGGCCAGCTGCGTGGTGACGATGATGCGGCTGGCGATGATCGACCGTACGGAGGACCGCGTGGTGAAGGAGAACCCCAGACCCGGCCACCCCCACCGGTCGCCCAGGAACAGGTGCTTCACGAACAGGAGGTACTGCTCCCACAAGGGCTTGTCGAGCCCGAAGAGGTGACGCACCTCGGCGATCATCTGCGGGGTGGCCGCCTTGCCGGCGAAGGCGACCGCGGGGTCCGTCGGCGGCATGACGAAGAAGATCAGGTAGGTGAGGACGGTGATGATGAGCATCACCAGCAAGACCCAGATCACGCGACGGATGATGTACCGGATCACGTCGATGGCTCCTCGGCGCCGGGCGGCGCGGGTCCAGGCCTCCGGGGAGACCGGACCCGCGCCGCCTTCGTTCCTATCGCCTCACACTGAGGCGTGGTTGTTCACGGCGATCTGCGTGAGCGAGATGTAGCCGGAGAACTGGTCGAACTGGTACCTCGTGACGCTGGGCGCCGTGATCGTGACCTGGTTGGCCCACAGGTACGGGACCCAGGGGACCACGCTGGTCATCATGTATTTGTCGAAGCCGATCCAGCAACTCAGCCGGGAGGAGCCGGACAGCGCCTCGCACCGGTTGATCCGTCCGTCCACGCTGGGGACCCCACCGGCCGGGTAGGCGATCCCGAGGCTCGTCGCCTGCGGGGCCGTGAGGCCAACCAGCGAGTAGTTCGGGTTGCCCGTGGGGTTGATGGACCCACTGCCGAACAGGGCTTCGGCGAAGGTGTAAGGATCGGGGTAGTCCTTGCCCCACCCGGCGTTGAGGGCAATCGGCACGTCGTCCTTGACGGTCTCGATGTCCTTGTAGGCCGCGCTGGTCTCGAGCTCCCGGGGAACCACCTGGATGCCGATCTTGGCCAGATCCTGCACCACCGTGGGTTCCATGTTGGTCCAGGGGGCGATGTTGCGGTTGATCATGATGATGTTCTTGCAGGCGGAGACGTCGCACATCCCGTCGTGCTTCGGGTCGTACTTCGACTGCATCATCTGCTGCTTGGCCATCGACAACGATCCGGCCTCGTTCGGCGTCGCGTACGGGTCGTAGGCGTTCGTCAACTGGTTGTCCAGCACGGTGGGCGGCATGATGTGGGTGGCGATCTGCCCCTCCACGGGACCGCCCCACGCCTGCTGCAACGCCGCCTTGTCGATGATGTCGTTCACCGCCTTGCGGACGTGGACATCGTCGAACGGCGGCGTGGTCAGGTTCATGGTGATGTACCAGGTCCGATCGCCCGAGTTCAGGTGGAGCATCGGCTTCAGCGACGAGCTGGACTCGTACTGCTGCAGGACCGTTGCCGGGGGCTGATCGGCCAGCGAACCATCCAGGGCCCCGGTGCGGACCTTGTTGAAGATGTCGCTGACGTTGGAATCCACCACCACGGAGATGCCGTTCACGTAGTTGGAGCGATCGCTCGTGCTGTCCGTGGAGGGGTCGTACTGGGGGTTGCGGACCAGCGTCAGGTGGCTGGAGGGATCGAAGCCCGACATGGGCTTGATCGAGCTGCACGAGGAGATGTCCACCTTGTCGGCCCCCTGGATCATGTAGGGACCCGACGAGACCACGTCTCTTCCGTAGCCGCCTGCCGTGGGGAAGCACTTGGCGACCTCCCGCGGGATCGGGGCGGCGGCGGGCATGGCCAGGCGGTACAGGAAGTCGCCCGTCGGCCTGGTCAGGTGGAACACGATGGTGCTGGCGTTGGGCGTCTGGATCCCCGAGATGGGCGTCGGTGGCCCGGAGTGCTGGTACATGCCCACGATCGTGCCGTCGTAGTAGAACGCGTACTGGGCCACTTCGGGACGGGAATCGATCCGCTCGAAAGCGTAGGCGACGTCCTGCGACGTGATGGGGCGATCCACCGGGGGCCCGAACATGATCCCCGGCTTGAGATGGAACGTGTAGGTGAGCCCGCCGTCGGTCGGCTGAGGCACCGAGGTGGCCAGGTCTGGCACCAACGTGTTCCCGGCGGCACCGGCGACGTGATCGTAGGTCACCAGGTTGCGTAGCATGGCGCCGTAGAAGTCGAAGGCCAGACCCAGGTACTCGCCCGTAGGGTCGAATCCGCCGACGAAGCCGAAGCTCGAGATGGCCGTCCGGTAGACGCCACCGGGAGCGGGCGTCGCGGTGGAGCTGGGGCTGCTTCCAGCCTTGGCGCTGGAGCATGCAGCCCCGACCATCGCTATGGCCGCGATCATCCCGACCGCAGCCAACCTCTTCCCTTTCATGAGGGTTCCTTCCTCCACTTCCCTTTCACGTGCCAACGGGGAGCTCCTCGTCCCTGGCCACCGCGCCCGCAGCGGCCCGTTCCCTCCGACGCTTGCGCTTGTCCTTCCTCCGGACCAACAAGGGCCTGGGGTCGAGGGCGTCGCGCAGCCCGTCGCCCACCAGGTTGAAGGCGATCGTCGCCAGGAGCAGGAACAGGCCGGGGAACAGCATCATCCACCAGGCGTAGGTGAACAGCTGGTTCTCAGCGGCCTGCGCCAGCATGCCGCCCCAGGACGGCGTGCTCTGCGGGATCCCCACTCCCAGGAACGACAGGGCGGCTTCGAACAGGATGTTGCTCGGGATGATCAGCGTCGTGTAGACGACCACCGGCGCGATGATGTTGGGGAGGATCTCGCGAACCATGATCCTCAGGTTCCCCAAGCCCAGGGACCGGGCCGCCTCGACGAAATCGCGCTGTCGGACCGAGAGGGTCTGCCCGCGAACGATCCGGCCGATGTAGGGCCACGTGAACAAGGCGATGATGGCCACCACCAACCTGAGGCCGGGCTGCACGAGCCCTCCCAGGCAGCCTCATACCGTCACCGAGCAGGCGGCCGAGATGCCGATCGCGAACAGCAGCAGGGGCAGGGATAGGACCACGTCGATGGCCCTGGAGACCACCATGTCCACCCACCCGCCGAGGTAGCCGGCGGTGAGCCCCAGGATCACGCCGATGAGCGTGGCGATGCCGGTGGCCAGGAAGGCCACGGTGAGCGAGGTTCGCGCCCCGTAGATCGTCCGCACGAACACGTCACGTCCGACCGGGTCGGCCCCGAACCAGAAGTGAGCGCTCGGTCCCTTGGGGAGACCGAACGGTGTGACCATGCCGCCGAACAGCTGGTTCGGACCATGCCCGATCAGGCCGGCGATCGATGGAGCAAGGATGGCGAGCAGGATGAGGAGCAGGATCGTGGCCAGCCCGGCCATGGCCAGCCGATCGGCCTTGAACCGACGCCAGAACGCGCGCCAGAGAGAGCGGCTGACGACATTAGTGCCTCCCTCTCCGCCGGCTCCACCGAGTGCAGCATCCATGGGACCTCGGTTCCGGGGCGTCGTGTCTGGCGGTTCCTGCGCGGATCCCGTGTCGATCCGCCGAAAGGTATTCGCCCGGTCTGGTCACGAAGTTCGCCCCGAGGCCCCATGGTGCGTGGCGGAGCTCAGCTGTAGGGGGGAGCTCAGGCAGGAGGCGGCTCTGCGCGGTCATCGCCCTGCGGACGCAGGTAGAGCGTGGCTCCCTCGGGGGTCTCCCGAGCGTCGAGCACTGACCCATCCAGGGGCTGTGCCAGTTCATCGCTCACGAACACATCCATCCCGGACGACTCGCTCTCCAGATCCCCGGTCTCGGGTCCTTCCACAGGACGGAACATGATCCCGGGTTCACCGGTGGGCAGCTCTCCCACCTGGATGCGGATGGCGCTGCCATCCACGTCGGGCATCTCGAGGATCCTGCGGAACACGCCCACGGCGGTGTCGGTCACCTGGAGCATGGGGGGCCTCCCTTCGGTCGAGGGGTCGGTCCCTCCCACCCTACCCGAGATGGCTCGGCGTCACCCCTGGGGCCGGTTGCGATGGCGCGCCGCCTCCGCATAGGTTGGGGTCGGTGGAGGCCCGCCGTCGTCCCCCGGCGCTCGTCCTGGTGCTCGCGCTCCTGGCCGCGGCATGTGCGTCCGCCTCGGGCCGCTCCGGATCATCCCCACCGGCTACCGCCGCCGGCTCTGCCGCCTCGCCGGCTCCGACCGCGTCCACCCCGTCGGTCCAGGCGGAGCACGTGCCGAGCGGATCCATCGTCGTGGCCGCAGCCGGGGACCTGTGCTTGCCCGAGCCCGCGTCCTGTGCGCCGACGGCCGACCTGGCTGCGGCGATCCAGCCGGACCTCGTCCTCGTCCTGGGGGACAACCAGTACGAGGACGGGACCCTGCGCGACTACCGATCCAGCTACGGCTCCACCTGGGGGCGGTTCCGATCGATCACCCGGCCCGTGGCCGGCAACCACGAGTGGCACACGACCGACGCCCAGGGCTACCTCGACTACTTCGGGACGAACCGGTACTGGTACTCGTACGACCGAGCCGGATGGCACTTCGTCGCGCTCGACGGGACCTGCGATGAGGATGGCGGGTGTGGTCCCGGCTCGCCCCAGTATGAGTGGCTGAAGGCCGACTTGGCGGGAGCGCACCCCTGCATCCTGGCCTACTGGCACCAGCCCCGTTGGAGCTCTGGGACCCGCCACGGCTCCGACGCATCGGTCGGCCCCTTCTGGGACCTGCTCGCCGCGGCCGGTGCCGACCTGGTGCTCAACGGCCACGAGCACAACTACGAGCGCTTCGCACCACAAGATCCGTCCGGGGTCGCGGACCCTTCGGGGATCGTGGAGATCGTGGCGGGAACGGGTGGCAAGGGTCAGTACCCGTTCGGCATACCGATCGCGAACTCCCTGGCGAGGTCCGAGGGCCCGGGGATCGTGGAGCTCGTCCTGGGGCCCGATCACTGGCGGGAGCGGTTCATCCTCACCGACGGGACGATCGCCGACACGGCCTCGGGCTCCTGCTGAGGAGGGATCCCTCTCGGACCACCATCCATGAGAAGCTGCCGCTCCACCTGATCGAGATCACCGGACCGGGAGGATTCCTGATGGAAGCCAAGGTCGTGCGGGCGTCGGAGATGGAACGGCTCGGGATCCGCGTCACCCAGGAGGGGGGTGGTGTTCGGTACCTGGAAGGTGCCAAGCACGGCCTGTCCACCTCGATCTACGAGGGGGAGGTGCTCCCCGGCAGCGGACCCGGAGCGCATGCCCACCCCTAGGTGGAGGTCGCGGTCGTCTGCTCGGGTCGGGTGACCTACACGATCGGGGAGAGGTCGTTCGAGGCCGGCCCCGGCGACGTGGTGGTCATCCCTGCCGGGGCCTTACACGACTTCTCCAACCCCGGCGACACCGCCGTGAGGCTGATCGCGATCCACCACGCACCCGTGCACGCGGGCACGCACCTACCCGCGATGGGGCGCTGATCCGATGTGCGTACCGTGGCGGGTGCCGAAGCCGGAAACGCGAGCGCGTGATCGGACCCGAAACTGCCCCCACGTCCATCTGGGACGTTGACGCTCGTATCTCCCTATCGACCCAGGCACCATCTTGTCCGGATGCGGCCGAAAGCCCGTGGGCCACGCGTCGTTCGGAGCGGTCGGACCTACCGCCCTGTGGCGGTTCGCCTGCAGAGGTCCGACTTCACGGACCCCTCATGGGTAGCGGCCATCGCGGTCGGATCGAGCGGAGCGGAGGAGAAGGCGGTGGCCACCTGGTAGAGCGAGAGCCGGCGGTCGGATTCGAACCGACGACCTGCTGTTTACAAGACAGCTGCTCTGGCCATCTGAGCTACGCCGGCGACGGAGCGAGTCTACCGGTCAAGGCGAGCGGGACGGCAGCACGTAACCATACAGTACCGCCGCCAGTGACGCAGAGGCGTTCAA
>DASQQQ010000240.1:0-7590 GCA_035643355.1 Actinomycetota bacterium
GAACACGAACATCACGACCACGGCCACCCGCCGGTGGGCCACGGGGAGCGAGCCGAGGTAACGCGCCGGCCCCACCAGGTGGGGCTCCTCGGCCGGGGCTCGGGAGATGCGGATCGTGTAGGCCACGAAGATCGCCACCAGCACCAGCGAGTCCCAGAGCGTGACCGAGTGCTTCAAGGGAAGGGTCAGCGAGTACACCGTGGCGATGGCCAGGAAGGTGACCTCGACCGAGTGCTGCCGCGTGAGCACCACCTCTTCGTGGGGACGGCCCCTGGACCGCCAGCGGTACCAGGCGATGAACACCACCATCGACCACCCGATCCCGATCAGCAGCCGGTTGGCGCCGGTCATGTTGGCCAGGGCCAGGGAGCAGGCGGTGTCCCCGCCGGCCCCCGGAGCCCGGCAGGCTGGGCCGTAGGCCTGAACGGCGTGGCCGCCCTTCAGCGCGAACACCATGTCCACCGCGTACTCGGGCAGGACGGCGATGAGGGCCAACACGGCGATGGCCAGCCCCGCCGAGATGTCCAGCTGCGCGACCTCGGCCGCCCAGGACAGCAGGAACGCGGCCCCCACGATCGCCAGCCCGAACAGCACGGCCTGGATGGCATCCGCCGGATGCAGTCCCCAGAAGCGAAGCGCGAGGCCGGGGAGCGTCGCCCCCAGGGCGAGCGCGATCGTGACGCGCTGCCGGGTGGGATGGACCTCTCGGAGCTCGTCCCTCAGCTCGGTCACGCAGGCCTCCTCAGCCCGTCGACCCCGCCGAAGGTCTCGTCCCCGACCCGCGAGGAGCCCGCCGGGCCGCATGGGCGGCCGTGGTGACGGCGGAGCTCGCTTCGGACTACTCCCCTCCGTGGATCTGCCACGTCATCGGGCTCACGGGTCGACCCGGGCTCCCGATGCGGGCAGCGTAACAGAGCCCCCGGGCGGTCGGTGGCGACGGGGTGTGGGACGATGCCGCCCCGATGGAATGGCCGGAGCTGATCGCCTCGCTGTTCGTGATCCTCGGCGGCGCAGAGCTGTTCACGAACGGGGTGGAGTGGATCGGCGAGGGCTTTGGTCTCTCCGAGGGGGCCGTGGGCAGCGTCCTGGCCGCCGTGGGGACCGCCCTGCCCGAGACGGTCCTGCCCCTGATCGCCATCCTGTCCGGTCACGCCTCCGGAGAGCAGATCGGGATCGGGGCCATCCTGGGCGCCCCCTTCATGCTCACCACGCTCGCGATGTTCGTGATCGCCGTGGCCGTGTTCGCCTACGCCCGGGACGGACGGCGCGGGCTGGAGCTGCAGGGCCGGCCCGGGGTGCTCCGTCAGGACCTGGGCTACTTCCTGGTGATGTACGCCCTGGCCATGGTGGCGGGGCTCATCCACGTGCGGCCGCTGCACTGGGCCCTGGCCGTGGTGCTGGTGGTGGGCTACGTGTTCTACGTCCGGCGGCACTTCCGCGCCCCGGCGGAGGACCAGATGGAGGCCGAGGCGCAGGGCGAGATCAAGCCGCTCTACCTGTGGGCCTGGATGCGGCGGTTCCAGCCCTCGGCGCCCCGGTGGGCCGATCGCACCTCGGAGTGGCCGAGCATCGGCCAGGTCCTGCTGGCCCTGGTGCTCATCGTGGGCGGGGCCCGGCTGTTCGTCTATGCCGTGGACCTGATCGGCGCTCGGTTCCACGTATCCCACCTGGTCTTCGCGCTCCTGGTGGCGCCCCTGGCGACGGAGCTCCCCGAGAAGTTCAACAGCGTGCTATGGGTGCGCCGATCCAAGGACACGCTGGCCCTGGGCAACATGACCGGGGCCATGGTGTTCCAGTCCTCGTTCCCCGTCACCGTGGGGTTGCTGCTCACGCCGTGGCACCTCGCGCACGAGGCGCTGGTGGCGGCCAGCATCGCTCTGGCGGCCGGGTTCGTGCTCTACGTCACGATCCGGACCCGTCGCCGTTTCACGGCACCGCTCCTGCTGGCCCAGGGCATCTTCTACGTGGGGTACGTGACCTACGTGCTCACCCGGTGACCGCGGCTCCCGAGCGGTTCGGCGCGCTCGCGAGGACGACGCGGGATCAACCCCCGCCGAGGAGCGCCGCGTTGGGGCTCGACGGGAGGTGCTTCTTCGAGACGAGCCCGTCGTTCTTCAGGTCCTCGTAGAGTGTCTTGTCGCCGGGCAGGAGGTTCACCACCGAGATCGTGCCCACGGAGCCGGTCACGCCGGGCGCCACGATGTTGGCCACCGTCTTGGGGTTCACGGAGGAGGCCGTGAAGGCGAGCGAGAGGACCTGGTCGATCGGGACGTTGGTGTCGACGTTGCGCAGTCCCGAGGCGACCCACGTGAGGAGCCGGCTGGGGTCCTTGGTGAACGCCTTGCGGAAGTTGGCCAGGGCGGCCAGCATCAGCCGTCCACCGTTCTCGGAGCGGCCGAAGTCGCCCTCGGGCAGGCTGTGGCGGTCGCGGGCGAAGGCCAGGGCGTCGCGGCCGTTGAACCGCTGGACCCCGGGCTGGAAGTCGGAGCGGGAGAAGTGGTCCTGCATCGCGAACGGCACGTCCACCGTGATCCCGCCCACCCCGTCCACCATGGCCTGGAACCCCCAGAACGTGGTCAGGGCCCAATAGTCGATCTTGATCCCGGTGAGGTTCTCCACGGTCTGGACCAGGAGCTCGGGTCCACCGTCGACCATGGCGGCGTTGATCTTGTTCGGGCTGTGGCCCGGGATGCTCACCCACGAGTCGCGGGGGAGGCCGAGGATCGTCGCCTTGTGCTTGGCGGGGTTCAGCGCGAGCAGGTGGATCGAGTCGGCCAGGGAATGGTCCACGTTCTCGTCGGGCCGGGCCCCGCTGCCGATCAGCAGGATGAAGACCGGGCTGGTGCCGTTCAGGGTGGGCACGTAGCCCGCGTGCGCCTGGCCGATCTGCAGCAGGGCCTGCGCCTGGGCCGCGGGGGGCGGGGCGACGGTGCCCCAGGCGGAGCCGGCGATCCACGCCACGAGCCCCAAGACCACGACGGCCGCTCGGCGCCTCACGAGGATCCCCCCGACGGCGATCCCGAGGGGCCGGGCTGGGGCGCCTGCTCCTCGTCCTCACGACCGACGCTGAACGAGTAGATCCTCCAGCCGTCCGGCCCCGGATGGAGGAAGTACTGGCCCGTGCTCACCACCGTGGTCAGCGTCCCATCCTTGCCCGTGGCCACCGTCTCGAACCGCACGATGGCGACGGCGGTGGCCGCCTGCTCCTTGTCGTCGAGGAGCACCTTCACCGACAGCTTGCCCTTCGGCTGCTTCACCGTCTCGTACCTGTCCCCCGCCGAGGGACCCAGCGTGAGGGTCTGATCCTCCCCCTGTGCTGCCGAGCGAGAACCGTCGTCGAACAGGGTCCAGACGCTGTCGTAGGAGCCCCCCCGCCAGTTCCCGGGGTCCAGGAACGCCTCCGAGTACAGCGCGGTGATGGTCTTCGTCACCGCGGAGGCGGCGGGCCGGGCGGCGTGCTCGAGCTCGGAGGGCTTCGCGTCCGTGACCGGCACCGGCACGACCTTCGACAGGCGGAAGCGCAGCCGCGGGATCGAGTCGTCCTGCGCCCGGCCGAGGATGCCCCCGCCGCCGGAGCCGCCCCTGAGCACCAGGAACAGGATCAGCCCCAGCGCGACCAGCGCCACCGGGACAATCCACATGGCGGGGGGGACGTGCCGTCCGGCAGACGCGGCTTCGCGATGACGACCCTCGGACAAAACGCGCTGGAGCGTACCGGGAGTGAGGATGGACAACAACCACCCCGGTCGCACGCCCCGTGGCCGACACGGAAGCTCCACATGGCGGGGCCTGAGCTCACTCCTCGGTGGCCTGCAGGATCTCGTCCAGGCTGAGGATGTCGTCCATCGTGACGACGCCGCGGAACACCTCGCCGTCCACGATCGGGAGCTGATCGACGTCGGCGGTCTCCATGGCCTCCACGGCCTGACGGAGCGTCCAGGTGCTCCGTCCCTCGATCGTCCCCTTCTCCAGGACGTCTTGGACGGTGCGCTGCGCTCGCTCTTCCCGCGGGACGTCGGCGACGTCCTGCAGGGTCACGAAGCCGAGGTACTGACCGTCCTTGGTCACCGGCAGGGCCCGGGCCCGGGCACGGACGAAGTGCCGGTGCAGCAGGTCGTCCACGGTGGTGCTGGGCGGCACCGTGTACGGGTCCCGGGTGAGTACCGAGGTCACCGGGAGCCGGAAGCGCTGCTCCACGTGCCCGCCTCGCATCCGGTACTGGTACGCGGTGACCGAGCTCCGGACCATCACCAGCTGGGCGATCACGGTGGCGATCAGCCCCGGAACCACGAAGCCGGGCTGACCGGTGGACTCCGCGACGAACATCACGCCGGCCAGCGGTGTGCGGTAGCCGGCTCCCAGGAAGGCGGCGGCCCCCACCAGGGGGAACAGGGTGGTGCGCGTGAGCCGGGTCACGCCGGCCACCAGACCTCCGAGGACGGCACCCTCGACGACCAGCGGGATGAACAGCCCACCGGCCCCACCCCCGCCGACGGTGAAGGCGGTGGCGAACGCCCGGGACAGGAGCAGCAGCCCAACCAGCCAGAGCCCCCGGCTCGGCTGGGTGATCCATCCCACCGCCTCGTAGCCCGGCCCCAGCGAGATCGGGCTTCCGTACGCGCTGAAGCTGATGAGCCCGATGCCGGCCAACCCCACGGCGCCGAGGGCCAGGCTCCGGGTGGGCCCCAGGCTCTGTTGGAGGCGCTTGGCCTGCTTGATCAGCCAGGCGAACGCCCGGGCGGCGAGTCCACACAGGAGCCCGATGGCCAGCGCCCCGGCCAGGTCACGGGTGTCGAACCCCGGATGGCCCTTCACCAGGAACAGCGGTGTGGTGCCCTGGAAGGCCACGAAGGTCAGGTAGGAGGTGGCCGAGGCCAGCACCGCGGGGAGCGCGGCACGCGCCGCCACGTCCTGCTGATAAGGGACCTCGAGCGCGAACAGGGCTCCCGTGGCCGGCGTCTTGAAGATCGCCGACACCCCGGCGGCGGCGCCCGCCACCAGCAGGATCTTCGCATCCTCCCGCGAGAAGTACTGGGCGAAGCGGCGCTGCAGGAACGAGCCGACCGCCGCTCCCAGGTAGATGGACGGGCCCTCGAAGCCCATCGCGCCGCCCGATCCCAGCGTGGCGATGGAGGCCAGGATCCGGCCCGGGACCGGCCGCAGGTTCAGGCGGGTCCCGCGATCGTGGAAGTTCCGGATGTACTCGTCGGAGGTGGAGGGGCTGGCCCGTCCCGCCACCCACCGGAGGAAGGCCCATGCCGCCACCAGTCCCGCGGCCGGCATGACGGCCTGGAGCCAGTGAGGGAGGGTGCGGACGTTGTCCAGCAGGAGGTCCTGTGTGACGTAGTCGAACAGGGCCACACCGACGCCGGTGACGATACCCGTGAGCCCGGCCAGCAGGAGGGTCCGCTGCCAACGCAGCCGGATGGCACGGATGGCATCGCGCTGCGGCAGCCTGAACACGGGTCGTCTCATGTACGCCTCACATCGTATGCATCGGGACCCCCTCGCCGTGGCGGTTCGGGACCCCCGCTACGATGTCGTGTCCCACGTGCGGGGCTCGATCGGCGGGAGGGGATGATGAGGGGAACGGGCTCCAGGGAGGACGATCCCACGGCGCAGGTCCGTCAGACGTGGTCGCGATCCGAGCGGCGGCTGCCCAGGATCGTGCTCCGCCCGCTGCAGGAATTCCTTCACACCGAGTCGGCCGGGGGCATGCTGCTGCTGCTGGCCGCGGTGGCCGCGCTGATCTGGGCGAACTCGCCGTGGCGGGAGAGCTACGAGCACTGGTGGCATACGAAGCTCGCGGTCGGCCTGGGTGGCCGATCGATCGCCCAGGACCTGCGCCACTGGGTGAACGACGGGCTGATGGCCCTGTTCTTCCTGGTGGTGGGGCTCGAGATCAAGCGCGAGCTCCTGACGGGCGAGCTTCGGGACCGCCGGACGGCGGTGCTGCCCGCCGTGGCCGCCCTGGGCGGGATGGTCGTTCCGGCGCTCATGTACCTGGTCCTGAACGCCGGTGGGTCAGGCTCGCACGGCTGGGGGATCCCCATGGCCACGGACATCGCCTTCGCCCTCGGGGTGCTGACCCTGGCCGCCCGTCATGCACCCCCGTCGCTGAAGCCGTTCCTGCTCAGTCTGGCGATCGTGGATGACATCGGCGCGATCATCGTGATCGCGATCTCCTACTCGGGCGGCATCAGCTGGGGGTCGCTGGGGGTCGCGTCCGGCCTCTGCGGCGCGATCGTCCTGCTGCAGCGGGGCCACGTCCGCGCCGTCGCCGTGTACCTGGTCCTGGGGGCAGGGGTGTGGCTGGCGACCTACGAGTCCGGCGTGCATCCAACGATCGCCGGGGTCGCGCTCGGTCTGCTCACCCCGGCGGTGCCCTTCCAGCGCCCACGAGCGGTGAGCGAGCAGGCCCATCGGGTGGCCGACGAGACCGTCGACGACCCGTCGCCCCCAGATGCCGACGCGCAGCACTGGCTCCTGCTGGCCGAGCTCAGCCGGGAGGCCGTCTCCCCGCTGGTGCGGATGGAGGAGGCTCTGCACCCCTGGACGAGCTGGGTGATCATCCCGCTGTTCGCGCTGGCGAACGCGGGCGTGACGTTGTCGAGCGCGTCCCTGGCGCGAGCGGTGACCAGCCCCATCGCCATCGGCATCGCTCTCGGTCTCGTGGTGGGCAAGGTGGTCGGGATCTCGTTGGGGAGCATCCTGGCGGTCCGGAGCGGGGTGGCCCGGATGCCGCAGGGGGTCGGCTGGGGGGAGCTCGTGGGAGCGGCGGCGGTGGCCGGCATCGGCTTCACCGTCTCCCTGTTCATCGCCGAGCTCGCCTTCGAGCCGGCCGTCCTGGTGGACACCGCGAAGGTCGGGATCCTGTTCGCGTCCCTGGTGGCCGGTGTGGTCGGCTTCTTCCTGCTGCGCCTTCGTCCCCGGACGGCGCAGGACCCCGACGGTCGAGCCTAGGTCACCGATCAGGCCTCGGCCGGCGCGGCACCCGGACCCGGGCGGTCCACGGCCCGGTCCTCGTCCTCCTCCTCATCGGGGCGTCCCACCTCGCGCTCGGCCTCGGCCTCGGCCATCGCGATGCCCCGAGGACGGCCCTGCCGGACCCAGAGCCCGTACAGGACCAGAGCGATGATCCCGGCGGCCACGAGCGAGGCGATCGGGTACCCGCGCCGCAGGTTCACCAGGAGGGTGAACGCGACCAGCGCCGAGCCGATCAGATTGACCGTGGCGTGGAAGCGGTCACCCTCGCGCCGGGAGAACCGGGTCATCGCCAGGAGCCCTGAGAGGAAGCTCACGAAGACCGCAACCGCATAGAAGAGCACCAACTCCTGGTCCCGGCCGTTCGCGGCCAGGACCACCAGTCCGGCGATGGCCAGGTACACGGCCACGCTCCAGTAGGGCGTGTGGTGCCGGTTGGTCCGTCCCAGGGCCTGGGGGAGGATGCCCACGCTGGGGCCGTCGCCATCGCGGTGCCGGGCCAGGGCCTTCAAGAGCCCGGGACCGGCCTGGAACGACGAGCTCGCGGCCGCGGTCGTCGAGCTGGCCGAGCTGGGCGATGGCCGAGGACGGCGCCTCCACCCCGGT
>DASQQQ010000241.1:0-3551 GCA_035643355.1 Actinomycetota bacterium
AACGGCTTGACGACGTAGTCGTCGGCGCCCACCGAGAACCCTTCCAGCTTGTCGGCGGATAGCCCTCGGGCGCTCAGCATGATCACGCTCACCGTCGCCGTCCGGCCGTCCTGCCGGAGCCGCCGGGTGAGCTCGAAGCCGTCCATGTTGGGCATCATCACGTCGCACAGGACCAGGTCGGGGCAGTCCTGCTGGGCGGCCTCGAGAGCCTGCTCGCCATCGGAGGCCAGCCGGACCTCGAACCCAGCCGTCCGCAGCTCGATCTCCAGCAGTCGGGCGATGAACGGGTCGTCGTCCACGACCAGGATGCTCTCCCGGCGGGGTCCATCCTGCACCGGGGGGGCTCCCAGGGCCGGCGTCATCCGGAACTCGGTCTCCACCGGGAGTGGATCGGCGCGCAGGGCCGTCCGGTGTAGCCGGCTGGAAGGATCAACTCCCCCTCCCTGTGGGTCCTCCCGCGGTCCACGTGGGCCTTGAGGTCGAGGGCCGCTCCAACTGCTCCCGATGCACGCTCGCTCACGCCGCTCTCCTCATCGGCGGGACGCTCGGGCAAGAGTGAAGCACAATAGGGGCCCGGAGCCGAGCAAGGGGGTGCCGTGCAGGTCTTGGAGAGCTTCCTGGACGCCGTTGGGGGCACCCCGCTGCTCCGTCTTCGGCGGGTCACCGAGGGCGTCAGGGCCACCGTCCTGGCGAAGCTCGAGATGCTGAACCCGGGGGGGAGCGTCAAGGACCGCATCGGCCTTCGGATGGTCGAGGCGGCCGAGCGCGGGGGCCTGCTGGAGCCGGGCGGCACGATCGTCGAGCCCACCTCGGGCAACACGGGCCACGGTCTCGCCATCGCGGCCGCGATCAAGGGCTACAAGTGCATCTTCGTGATGCCGGACAAGATGAGCCAAGAGAAGATCGCCCTGCTGCGGGCCTACGGTGCCGAGGTGGTCATCACCCCCACCGCGGTGCCGCCCGAGTCCCCCGAGTCCTACTACCGGGTGGCCGACCGCCTGACCGAGGAGATCCCCGGCGCCTTCCAGCCCAACCAGTACTTCAACCAGGAGAACCCTGCCGCGCACTACGCCACCACGGGCCCCGAGATCTGGGAGCAGACCGATGGCCGGGTCGACGTCCTGGTGGCCGGCGTGGGCACCGGCGGGACCATCACGGGCACCGCCAGGTACCTGAAGGAACGCAGGCCAGACCTGTTGGTGGTGGGGGCCGATCCCGCGGGTTCCCTGTACTCGGCCGCGCCCGGGGAGGAGGCTCGCCCCTACCTCACCGAGGGGATCGGGGAGGACTTCTGGCCGGAGACGTTCGACCCGTCCCTGGTGGACCGCTGGGTCAGGGTCTCCGACCGCGACTCGTTCCGCATGGCCCGCGCCATCACCCGCCGAGAGGGCATCCTGGTGGGTGGCTCCTCGGGCACCGCCGTGCACGCGGCCGTGCAGGTGGCCCGCGAGCTCGACCGGTCGGCCGTCGTGGTCGTGATCCTGCCGGACACCGGACGCAATTACCTCTCGAAGCTGTACTCGGACACGTGGCTACTCCAGTACGGCCTGCTCGAACGACCGGACGTGGTCCGGGTGGAGGAGGTCGTGATCGCCAAACAGGGGGAGATCCCCCCGCTCGTCACGATCACCGCACACGACAAGGTCCGTCAGGCCATCGACCTGCTGCAGACGTACGGGATCTCGCAGGCGCCCGTGGTGCGGGAGACCTCGGCCGAGGTTTCGCGGTTCGTGGGCTCGATCCAGGAGCGCGACCTGCTGGACCGGATCTTCCGGGACCCCGATGCCCTCCAGGCCGACGTGGCGGAGATCATGGGTCCGCCCATCCCGATGGTGGACGCCGACGAGGCCATCGAGGTCGCGTTCGGCGACCTGCAGCGGGAGCCGGCCGTGCTGGTGGCCAAGGGGGGAACGGTCCTGGGCGTCCTGACCAGGAGCGACCTCCTGGAGTTCCTGGCGCACCGGAAACGGACGCCCTGAGGGCCGTGCGCTCGCTGGGGATCGACGTCGGGGTTCGCAAGGGTTCGGACCTGGTCCTGCTCGACGGAGGGCGGCGCCTCCAGGACACGCATCGCCACGTCCGGGTGGAGGACCTGGGGCCGCTGGTCGTCGCGATGAAGCCCGACGTGGTGGCCGTGGACGCCCCGCCGTCCTGGGCGGTGAGCGGACGGTCCCGTCGTACCGAGCGCGAGCTCCGGTGGTTCGGGATCCAGTGCTTCAACACGCCCTCGGACCGACGGATGGCCGATCACCCGTTCTTCGAGTGGATGACGGTAGGCTTCTCCGTGTACGCGGCGATCGCCTCGGGCTACCCGAGGTACCGGGGCGGATCGGTGCGGGGCCGAGCCATCGAGGTCTTCCCACACGCGTCGGCGGTGGTGCTCACGGGGAACCTGCCTCCGCCCGCGGTCCCCAAGCAGCGCTGGCGTCGCACGGTGCTCGTGGGATGCGGCGTGGATGCGGGTGCGCTTCGCTCCGCCGACCAGGTCGATGCGGCCCTGGCCGCGCTCACCGGGCTCTATGCCCTCGAGCGGCGCTTCTCGGCGCCCGGTGACCCCCGTGAGGGCGTGATCGTGCTTCCCGCCGCGACACTGCCCTCGCACCCCTTCCGGCGCGGAACCGCGGCTGCCGAGCAGGCCGGCCAGCCCCCCCTGCCGGGCTTGGGAGCGTGCGGCTGCGGCGACCCCGCGTGCATGGCGCTCACCGCGCGCGAGTTCGCCCCCGGACACGACGCCAAGCGCAAGTCGGCGCTCTGGAAGGTGGCCCGCTCGGGCCAGGACGCCGTCGAGGAGCTGAGGAGGAGACGATGGGAGCTGCCCCCGGAGATGCGTTGAGGTTCGAGACGAACGCGATCCACGCGGGGCAGGAGCCCGAACCTCAGTACGGCGCGGTCAACGTTCCCATCTACCAGACCTCGACCTACGCGCAACCGGACGTCGGGGCGCCGAAGCGATACGACTACGCGCGAGGAGGCAACCCCACGCGAGAAGCGCTCCAGACCGCACTGGCCGCGCTCGAGGGCGGCCGCCACGGCGTGTCCTTCGGCTCGGGGCTCGCGGCCGAGACGACGATGCTCCTGACCCTGTCGCCCGGCGACCACGTCCTGCTGGCCAACGACGTCTACGGGGGGACCTACCGCCTGCTGGCGTGGGTGCTGTCCAGGTGGGGCTTGGGATTCGACGTGGTGGACATGACCGACCTGGGATCGCTGCGAGGGGCGATCCGGGACACCACCAGGCTCGTGTGGGTGGAGACCCCCACCAACCCCCTCCTCAAGATCATCGATATCCAGGCTGTGGCGGGCGTGGCCCACGAGGCCGGGGCGCGGTGCGCGGTGGACAACACGTTCGCCACCCCCTACCTGCAGCGCCCCCTCGAGCTCGGGGCCGACCTCGTCGTCCACTCCGTCACCAAGTACGTGGCGGGACACTCCGACCTGGTCGGGGGGGCCGTGGTCACCGACGACGATGACCTGGCCGAGGAGCTGCGATTCCTCCAGAACGCCGTGGGCGCCGTCCCCGGGCCGATGGACTGCTACCTCGCGCTCCGGGG
>DASQQQ010000242.1:0-2983 GCA_035643355.1 Actinomycetota bacterium
ACGAGCTCGTACGGGGCTTCGGCCGAGCGGACCGGGACGGCGTCGATCGCCACGGTCCCCCGGTCCCATCCGATGCCCGCGCCGAGATGCTCCAAAACGTCGGCCATGGTGTGGCAGTCCTGGATCCTGGGGACGTTGTGCAGCACCGTCCGTCCTTCGGCCAGCAGCGAAGCCGCCATCAGCTTGAGCGCGGAGTTCTTGGCCCCGGACACGGGGATCGAGCCCCGGAGCCGAACCCCTCCCGTCACCAGGAGTCGATCCATGGTGCCCCCATCCTAGGCCCGAGGGTGGCGCCCCGAGCGCGGTTCATCCTCGCAGGCTGAGCCTGGCCAATGCCTTGGCCAGCTCGGCGTGCGCCTCCGCGTCGTCGCCGGCCTCGATCCGGCGCTCCATCTCCTCCTGGCGCCGCCGCTCGAGCTCCACGTCGATCTCCGACAGCAGGGCGGCGTTCGAGCCCAGCACGTCGACCCGCGTGATGCCGGACTCGGGGATCGAGACGTGCAAGAACCCCCCGTCCACCACCGACACGAAGTCCTCCTGGCCGTCCCGGATGACCCGCAGGTGCCCGATCGCGAGGCGGACCAGCAGCGGCGCGTGGCCGCCCAGGATCCCCACCTCCCCATCCACACCGCGGGCGATCACCATCTCGGCCTGCCCGGACCAGACCTCGCGCTCGGGTGTGACGACGTGGACCTCGACCGACACCGCTACGCGGCCTCCAGACGCTTGGCGTGCTCCAAGGCCTCCTCGATCCCCCCCACCAGGAAGAAGGCCTGCTCGGGCAGGTGGTCGTACTGGCCCTCGCAGATCCCGTCGAACGAAGCGATGGTCTCGTCGATCGGCACGTACTTGCCGGGCAGGCCGGTGAATTGCTCGGCCACGAAGAACGGCTGCGACAGGAACCGCTGGATCTTGCGGGCCCGGGCCACGATGACCTTGTCCTCCTCCGACAGCTCGTCCACCCCCAGGATGGCGATGATGTCCTGGAGGTCCTTGTTCCGCTGCAGTATCTCCTGGACGCGCCGGGCCACCCGGTAGTGCTCCTCGCCCACGTACCGGGCATCGAGGATCCGGGACGTGGAGTCCAACGGATCGACCGCCGGGTAGATGCCGAGGGCGGCGATGTCACGCGAGAGCACGGTGGTGGCATCCAGGTGGGCGAACGCCGTGTGCGGCGCCGGGTCCGTGATGTCGTCGGCCGGGACGTAGATCGCCTGCAGCGATGTGATCGAGCGTCCGCGGGTGGAGGTGATCCGCTCCTGCAGCTCTCCCATCTCATCGGCCAGCGTGGGCTGGTAGCCCACGGCCGAGGGCATCCGCCCGAGCAGGGTGGAGACCTCGGAGCCGGCCTGCGTGAACCGGAAGATGTTGTCGATGAACAGCAGCACGTCCTTGCGCTCGACATCGCGGAAGTACTCGGCCATGGTGAGGGCGGACAGGGCCACCCGCAGGCGCACGCCGGGCGGCTCGTCCATCTGGCCGAAGACCAGCGCGGTCTTCTCGATGACTCCGGACTCGGTCATGTCGATGAACAGGTCGTTGCCCTCGCGGGTGCGCTCACCCACGCCCGCGAACACCGACACCCCGCCGTGCTGCTCGGCCTGGCGGCGGATCATCTCCTGGATGATGACCGTCTTGCCCACGCCGGCCCCGCCGAACATCCCGATCTTCCCCCCCTGCACGTACGGCTCGAGCAGATCGATGACCTTGATCCCGGTCTCGAGCATCACGCTCTTGGGCTCGAGCTCCTCGAACGGCGGCGCCTCCCGGTGGATCGGCCACCAGTCGCTGGGGTGGATCGCATCCGCGTCGGCGTCCAGCGGCTGGCCGAGGACGTTGTAGACGTGGCCCAGGACGCCCTCCCCCACCGGCACCCGGATCGGCGATCCCGTGTTGTCCACCACCGTGCCCCGTACCAGCCCATCGGTGGGGCGGAGCGCGATGGCCCGGATGGTCGAATCGCCGATGTGCTGCGCGACCTCGCACGTGATCGTGGTGGTCTCACCGTCGAGCGTGACGTCGACCCTCAGGGCCGTGTCGATCTCGGGCAACTCCCCGGGTGGGAAGGCCACGTCGATCACCGGTCCGATCACCCGGACCACCCGGCCGGAGGCGTGCTGGTTCTCGTCCGTCATGGTTGTCCATCTCCCGATGCCTGGGCCAGGGCTTCCGCCCCGCCGACGATCTCGCTGATCTCGGTCGTGATCTCGTCCTGCCGGGCGCGGTTGGCCTGCCGCGTGTAGATCCTGATTAGCTCCTCAGCGTTGTCCGTGGCCGACTTCATGGCCCGCCGCCGGGCGGCGTTCTCGGACGCGGCGGACTCGAGGAAGGCGTGGAAGACCTTCGTGATGACGTACTGGGGGAGGAGCTCGTCCAGGATCTGTTGGGGGGCGGGCTCGAACAGGTACTCGGGATGCGGCTTGCCCAGCTCCCGCCGCAGCACCTCTTCCTGGGCGATCGGCAGGAACCGGTTGACCGTGACCCGCATGGAGAACGCGGAGCGGAAATCCGTGTACACGGCGTGCAGCTCGTCGATCCGCCGCTCCGCGAAGTCCTCGATCAGCCGGCCACCCACGGTCTCGGCCGCCGAGTACGGGGGCACCTCGCTGAACCCGGTCCACACAGCCTCCGCCGGAACACCGCGAAACCGGAAGTACGACTGCCCCTTCTTGCCGGTCAGGTACAGCGCCTGCTCGAGGCCCCGGCCCGCGATCTCGCGACCCAGCGCCTCCGCCCGGCGGATCACGTTAGTGCTGTACGCGCCGGCCAGACCACGGTCCGAGGTCACCACCAGCACGCCCGCCCGTCGGGGCTCCGGCCGGTGCTCGAGCAAGGGATGGACCAGGGAGCCGGTCTGCCTGGCCACGTCCTCCATGGCCCGGGTCAACAGCTCCGCGTAGGGGCGCGCCGCCTCCACGCGCTGCTGGGCCTTGACGATCCGGGAGGCGGCGATCAGCTCCATGGCGCGGGTGATCTTCATGGT
>DASQQQ010000243.1:0-6510 GCA_035643355.1 Actinomycetota bacterium
CGTCGGCCAGGTCACGCAGGGCCTTCACGATCGCGTCGAAGCTCCCCCAGCTGCGGGCGGCCCGCCCGGTGCCCCCGTAGACCACCAGGTCCTGGGGCCGCTCGGCCACCTCGGGGTCCAGGTTGTTCATCAGCATGCGCATGGCCGCCTCCTGCGGCCACCCACGGCAGGTGATGGCCGTCCCGCGGGGTGCGCGGACCTCGCGGGGACCCGAGGTGGTTCCCTCACCGTCCATCGTCGCGCTCCTCCTTCCCACGGCATGCGGAGCGCCGACCGGCGGAGGCGTGGTGTCGCGTGGGAGCCGGTAGCGCGGCCATGCCGGGACCCATGCTACGCGCGGACCGGTTCGCCGGGCCCGTCGAGGTCCTCGATGTGGCTCCCCCAGAGTTTCCGATGCGCCTCCAGGATCTGGTCCGTCCTGGCCGCTTCCCGGGCCTTCAGGGCGGCCCGCTCCCGGCGCAGCACGGTGATGCCGTAGGTCACGATCGATGATGAAGCGGCAGCCACCAGCATCAGCAGCAGGACGATGGCCCGCCCCGAGACATGACCGATCACAGCGCCGAACAGGGTGAGCTCGTACGAGGCGGGCGCGACGTTCTCGATCAGCAGATCGATGGCGATCAGCCCGGCCCCCAGCCCCAGGAGGATCAGGGCGAGACCGATCATCTATCTAGAGGTCCTTCCTGGGGGGAAGCCCGGACCGCAAGGAGAGCTTCTCGTGCCGGCCGGCGCGCGGTCAAGGCCCGCGGACGCATCCGACCGCCGCGCTCATCGTGCGGGAGGCCCACCGGAGCGAGGCCGAACGACCCCCCGACGGGTCCGATCGACGTTCCTACCATCGGAGCGGGATGTCCCCTTGAGCCCGCGTCCGCGGTTGACGTCACGGCTGGATCGATTGGGCCGAGCCTCAGCCCGTCACCGGCTGCTCGTGGTCGTCGTCTGGATCCTGGCCGCGGGGGCCATCTTCTCGTGGGGACGGACCGTGGGGCCGAGCTTCGTGGACGACTTCCGGATCCCCGGCGCGGAGGCTCAGCGGGCCACGGATCTGCTCACCTCCCGCTCCCCCAGTTGCGCCGGGGCGACCGCCACGATCGTGTTCCGGGCCCGGACCGGCACGGTGGCCGAGCCGGCCATCCTCGGAGAGATCCGAGCAGCCTTGTCCCGGGTCGCCGCCCTCCCGCACGTAGCGGTCGTGGGCGATCCCGTGCAGCCGAAGCCGGCATATCGCCGGACGGCACCATCGCCTTCACCACGGTGCGCTACGAGCAGGGCCTCTCCCAGCTCGGTCGGCCCGCCGCCGACGATCTGATCGAGGCGGTCCGGCCGGCCCGGTCGGCGACCCTGCAGGTGGAGGTGGGAGGTCCTCTCATCCGGTTCACCCATCTGCCCGAGCCGCGGGGGTCGGAGGTCATCGGGCTCACGGCCGCCGTGATCGTCTTGTTCCTGGCCTTCGGCTCCCTGGTGGCGATGGGGCTGCCGATCCTGACGGCCCTGATCGGACTGGGGATCTCGCTGGCGCTGGTCTGGCTTCTGTCGCACCTGGGCGACATCCCCACCCTGACACCAACGCTAGCCACGATGCTCGGCCTGGGGGTCGGCATCGACTACGCGCTGTTCATCGTCACCCGGTTCCGCGAGGAGCTGGGTCGAGGGTTGGAGTCGATCGAGGCCGCGGGCCGCGCGACCGGCACCGCGGGGCAGGCCGTCCTGTTCGCCGGGGCGACCGTGATCGTCGCGATCTGTGGACTGTGGGTCTCGGGGATGCCGTTCATCGGCCTGATAGGGTCGGTGGCCTCGAACGCGGTGGCGGTGGCGGTCCTCGCGGCACTGACCCTCCTCCCGGCGCTCCTGGGGCTGATCGGACGGCGGATCGACGCGCTCGGGACCCGCTCGCTGCGGCGGGGCGTGGCGGACGGAGGCGTATGGGGCCGCTGGGCCCGAACCGTCGCCGATCGCCCCTGGCGCTCGCTGCTCGCCGGGCTGGCGGTGGTGTCGGTGCTGGTGGCGCCCGTGGTGTCGATGCGGCTGGGCCTGGACGTCGGGGTCGCGGCGAAGGGCTCGACCCAGGAGCGGGCGGCGTCCCTGCTCACCCGGGGGTTCGGTCCGGGGATGAGCGGTCCTCTTCTGCTGGTGGTGGGGCTCCCCGAAGGCCAGCCCGCCCCGGCCTTGGCACGCGTCGCGGCGGCCGTGACGGCCGACCCGGACGTGCAGGCGATCACCCAGCCGGCACTGGACCCGAGCGGTCGGACCGCCGTCCTCTCCGCGATCCCCCGCTCGGGGCCCGGGACGGAGGCGACCGGCGATCTGGTCCGACGGCTTCGGGACAGGGATCTCCCGCCCGTCGAGCGGACCACGCGGGTGACCGTGCTGGTGGGTGGCGAGACCGCGATGTACCTGGACCTCCGCTCCTTGGTGGTGGGGCGTCTCCTGCTGCTGATCGCGGTGGTCATCGCCCTGTCCTTCCTCCTGCTGATGCTGGTCTTCCGCTCGATCCTCGTGCCCATCAAGGCCGCGGTGCTGAACGCGCTCTCGATCTGCGCGGCCTACGGCGCAGTGGTGGCGGTGTTCCAGTGGGGGTGGGGGGCGCAGCTGCTCGGGCTGGAGCACGCCGAGGAGGTGGTGTCCTTCGTGCCGATGGTGATGTTCGCGATCCTGTTCGGCCTGTCGATGGACTACGAGGTCTTCCTCCTGTCGCGCATCCGCGAGGAGTACCTCGTGGATCGGAACACCGTGGAGAGCGTCGCGATGGGGATCCGCTCGACCGCCCGGGTCATCACGTCCGCTGCCCTGGTGATGATCGCCGTGTTCCTCTCCTTCACGCTGAACGAGAGCCCGGTGGTCAAGATGATCGGGTTCGGCCTCGCCGTGGCCGTCCTCGTGGACGCCACGGTGCTCCGCATCGTGCTGGTGCCCGCCACGATGGTGCTGCTGGGACATGCGAACTGGTGGCTGCCCCGATGGCTGGTCCCGATCCTGCCGAACCTCCACATCGGCGGGGAGGCCGCCCCGCCCGAGATCCCAACGCCCCAGCGGCCGGAGCCGGCCATCCCCATCACCGCACCGCTCGTCGAACCGGGCCGATCCAAGGATCGCCATCCGGTCTGATGGGCGGCGGCCGGAGGGGGTCAGCTCCGGGCCAGCTCCAGCGCCGCCGCCACGGCCTCCTGCGGGTCCTCCACGCGGACGATCGGGTCGACGGCCGGTCGAGCCTTGGCCACTCGCCAGGTGGCCAGGCCCACCACCGGCGTTCCGCGCTTCAGGGCCAGGGCGATCTCGGAGAGCGTTCCGAACTCGCCGCCCACCGCGATCACCACGTCGGCGGACCGCACCACGAGGGCGTTCCGGGCTTCGCCCAGGCCGGTGGGGATCGCCACGGTGAGGTGGGTGCTGGCCTCGGAGCGGTCACTGCCGGGGAGGATCCCCAGGGACGTCCCTCCGGCCGATTCGGCCCCTCGGGCCGCGGCGTCCATCACCCCGCCCAGCCCGCCGCAGACCACCACGGCCCCGGCCGCGGCCAGCCCCCGACCGATCTCCTGAGCCCACTCCGCCTCCTGCGCTGTAGGCTCCGCCGCTCCGCACACGGCGACGTACGGTGGCATGGGGTGCTCCACCGCATCGACAGGATGGGTCATCCCCACGTCCTCCCCAGCATCGCCGCCAGGAGCGAGACCGCTCCGGCCTTGTCCAGGGGCTCGTTGCCGTTCCCGCACTTGGGGGACTGGACGCAGGCCGGGCAGCCATTCCCGCAGGGGCATCCTCGCACCGTCTCCAGGGTCGCCTCCAGCAGCCGACGCGCGGATCGGAAGCCACGCTCCGCGATGCCGGCGCCCCCCGGGTAGCCGTCGTAGACGAAGATCGCGCAGGAGTCGGTGTCCGGATGGTAGGCGGTGGAGACCCCGCCGACGTCCCAGCGGTCGCACGTGGCGACCAGGGGCAGGAGGCCGATCACCGCGTGCTCCGCCGCATGGGCCGCGCCCGGGAGCTGGGCCCGGGTCACGGCGGCGCGCTCGACGAGGTCGGTGGGGACGGCCCACCAGACCGCCTTCGTCTCCAGGCTCTGCGCAGGCAGGGCGAGCGGGACCAACTCGAGCGTCTCGCCGGTGGCCACCAGCTTCCGGACGAAGGCCACCACCTGGTTCGTGACCCGAACCGTGCCGTAGAAGGTGGGGACGTCGCCCGTCACCGTCTCATCCAAGACGCCCACCACCGCGATGTCGGTGGTGTCCCGGGACTGCGTGTAGAAGTCGGGGTCGGAGCGGCGGACCAGGGCCACGCGCCCCACCAGGTCGAGCTCGAGGACCTCGAACTGCTCTCCCTGGTGCAGGTACACGGCTCCCGGGTGCACGTGGTAGTAGGCGCGGGACTCGTCCACCGTCCCCAGCAGCTCGCCCGTCTCCTCGATCACGATCTGGAACAGGTCACCGGAGGCACTGCGGATGTCCACCGCCCGGTGCGGTGAGCCGCGGCCGGCGTGATGCAGCATCCCGCGGCGGCGGACCAGCGCCCCGGCCGTCTCTAGCCGTGCGGCCGCCTGGGCCGCGTCCGGCCCGAAGAACGCGAGCTCTTCGTCGGCCAGGGGGTGCTCGGCGGCCGCACAGCGAAGGTGGGGCTCGAGGATGAACGGGTTCCGCGGATCGATCACGGCGGCCTCGGGCGGGGCATCGAACAGGTCGGCCGGGTGCGAGACGAGGTACTGGTCCAACGGGTCGTCCTGCGCCACCAGCACCGCCAGGGAGCGATCGGCACGTCGACCGGCGCGACCGGCCTGCTGCCACATGGAGGCGCGGGTCCCCGGGTAGCCGACCAGGATCGCGGCGTCGAGCGTGCCGATGTCGATGCCGAGCTCGAGCGCGTTCGTGGAGGCCACGGCCAGCAGCTCCTCGGCCGCCAGCTGCCGCTCCAGCTCACGGCGGTCCTCGGACAGATACCCTGCCCGATAGGACTTCACCCGCTCGCGGAGCGGGGACGGCAGCGCGCGCCGGGTGAACTCGGCCAGCAGCTCCGCGGCCCGGCGGGACCGGGTGAACCCGATCGACCGCACCTCGTGCTCGGCCAGTCGAGCCATGATCGCCGAGGCGTCCGAGAGGGCGCTCCGGCGCGCCCCCGACTCCTCATCGATCACTGGGGGGTTCCAGAGGGCGAAGGTCTTGCCACCCGAGGGCGAGGCGTCCTCGGTCACGGCCTCGAAGGGGACCCCGACCAGTCGCTCCGCCAGCTCGGCCGGGTTCCCCACCGTGGCGCTCGAGAGGACGAACCGCGGCTCGCCTCCGTAGTGGGCCACCAGCCGACGAAGCCGCCGCAGCACCATCGACACGTGCGATCCGAACACCCCTCGGCATACGTGGGCCTCGTCCACCACCACGAGCGACAAGCGGAGGAAGAAGTCCGCCCATCGCGGGTGGTCCGGCAGCAGGCTCGCGTGCAGCATGTCCGGGTTGGTCAGCACCAGGTTGGCGTTGCGGCGGATCAGGGGTCGCTCGGCCCGCGGGGTGTCGCCGTCGTAGACAGCCGCCTTGAGCTGCGGCAGCCGGAGCTCACGGATCTGCCGCAGCTGGTCCCGGGCCAGGGCCTTGGTCGGGTACAGGTACAGCGCCGTGCGCTTCGGGTCGTTCAGCGCATCTACGGCGAAGGCCAGGTTGTACACGAGCGTCTTGCCGCTGGCCGTCCCCGTGGCGATCATGACGTCGTGACCCCCGCGCACCCGCTCCAGTGCCCGGCGCTGGTGCGCGTACAAGCCTCGCACGCCGAGCAGCCCGAGCCGTTCCACCAGGATCTCCGGCAGGTCGCGCGGGAACGCGAGGGGTTCGTCCCCTCTGGCCGGGATCTGGCGCAGGTGGGTGAGCGGGTCTCCGCCGGTCTCGGCGGAGCCTCGCAGCAGCTCCAGGGGATCCATCCAGCCGATGCTACCGGCGGCTCCGGTGCACCGGGCGTGCCCGCTCACTCCCGGGTCAGGTGCCGGTAGGGCGTGAGGACGCCGTCGCGCACCAGCCCGGGGAGGCGATCGCGGTGCCGGACGAAGATGATGGAGCCCAGCACCAGGTAGGCCACGGCCACGATGATCAGCTCTCGACCGCCGAAGGACTCGGGCACCACGGCCCCGATCACGAACTGGGCCCAGAACAGCCCGAACAGCATCACCGCCTCCCCGGTGGAGATGGACAGCGTGGCTAGGACGGCGAGCGCGAAGTACGACTGTGCCGCGGTCAGGAGCAGCTCCTCCCGCTGATGCGGATCGATGGGCAAACCGTGGAACCCTCCCACGCCGACCGCGAACACGATCGGGAGGGTTCCCACCAGCAGGGTCCACTGGTTCACCTTGGAGGACACGAGCGTGCCGAGGCCGGCGTTCGTGTTGAGCCGCCAGGCGTACAGGCCGGCCACCAGCAGCTCGGGCGCCTCCGAGGCGAGCGGGGCGAGCCACTGCACCAGCAGGAACTCGCTGATACCGAAGTCACGGCCGGTGGCCACCAGCGCATCGGCGAAGTGCTCGGCCACCAGGAGGATCACCGC
>DASQQQ010000244.1:0-3482 GCA_035643355.1 Actinomycetota bacterium
CTCACCCGCCGGCAGGCGGGCTGGAGATGATGCAGTGCCACCTGTCGGACGCGTACGCGCTCCCCGAGTACGAGCGGATCGTCTCCGAGTACGCCCGCAGCCATCCCGACGTTGAGTGGATCCTGGGCGGGGGGTGGTCCATGGACGTGTTCCCCGGGGGGACGCCGACGGCCGACGCGCTGGACCGGCTGGTGCCCGACCGTCCCGTGTACCTGCCGAACCGCGATGGGCACAGCGCGTGGGTGAACTCCAAGGCGCTGGAGCTGGCCGGGATCACCGCCGAGACGTCGGATCCTCCCGACGGCCGCGTCGAGCGTGGCCTCGACGGCGCACCCACCGGGACCCTGCACGAGGGAGCGATGGATCTGGTCGAGAAGCTGATCCCCGAGACCACCGAAGCGGAGTGGGAGGAGGGGCTCCGCGTGGCGCAGCGGTACCTGCATTCCCTGGGCATCACCGCCTGGCAGGACGCGATCGTGGGGGGCTCCTTCGACACGTTCGACGCCTACCTGGCCTGCGCCGGCCGGGGGGAGCTCACCGCTCGGGTGGTGGGCTCGCTGTGGTGGGACCGCCATCGTGGCCAGGAGCAGATCGAGGAGATGATCGATCGGCGGGCCCGTGGCGACGTGGGGCGGTTCAGGGCCACCTCGGTGAAGATCATGCAGGACGGCGTGGTGGAGACGTTCTCCGCGGCGGTGCTCGATCCCTACCTCGACCGGGACGGCCGCCCGACCGGGAACCGGGGGATCTCGTTCGTGGACCCCGAGGCCCTGAAGGGCTACGTCACCCGCCTGGACGCCGAGGGCTTCCAGGTCCATTTCCATGCTCTGGCGGAGCGCGCCGTGCGCGAGGCGCTCGACGCGATCGAGGCCGCCCGGCGTTCGAACGGGCCGAGCGATGGACGCCATCACCTGGCCCACATCCAGGTCGTCCACCCCGACGACATCCCGCGGTTCAGGCAGCTCAACGTGGTTGCCAACGCCCAGCCGCTGTGGGCGATGAACGAGGGACAGATGCGCAACCTGACGATCCCGTTCCTGGGACCCGAGCGCTCCACCTGGCAGTACCCGTTCGCGAGCCTCGTGCGCTCCGGGGCCGTCCTGGCCATGGGCAGCGACTGGTCGGTGAGCAGCCCCAACCCGCTCTGGGAGATGCACGTGGCGGTGAACAGGACCGGGTTCCCCGGGTACGAGTACGGCGATCGGGACGACGAGCTGCTCGAGCCGTTCCTGCCCCGCGAGCGCCTGGACCTGCCGACGGCGCTGGCGGCCTTCACGATGGGCTCCGCCTACGTGAACCACCTGGACCACCTGACGGGCTCGATCGAGGTGGGAAAGCTCGCGGACCTCGTGGTGCTCGACCGCAACCCGTTCGAGCAGCCGTCGGAGGAGCTCTACGCGACGACCGTGCAGCTGACCCTGGTGGAGGGGGAGCGGGTCTTCGCGGAGGGGGACCTCGCCTAAGGCCGGCGGCGCCTCGCCCCCGGGGCGGCGGACCTGGCTGCCCCCTGACCTGTAGTCAGGGCCCCTCCTTGCCACCCGCCCGGGGCTCGCGCACGATGAGCCGCGACACCGAGGATGCCGTGGATCGCGCCCGCCCGCATCCGTCCCGGAAGAGGAGGTCCCATCCGATGACGTTCGACATGAGCCTGGTCCAGCGTGGGGCGCGGAACCGGCGCACCCCGTACTACGAGGCCACCCAGAAGCACGATCCCAAGGGGTTCACGATCTACAACCACATGTACTTCCCGATCCGCTTCGACACCTTCGAGGCGGAGTTCGACGCGCTGCTCACCGGGGTGACCCTGTGGGACGTCTCGGTGGAGCGGTGCCTGGAGATCTCCGGTCCCGACGGGTTCGCGTTCGCCCAGCTGCTGACGCCCCGGGATCTGTCCCGCTGCGCCGTCGGCCAGGGCAAGTACGTGCTGATCTGCGACTCGGACGGGGGGATCGTCAACGACCCGGTCTTGACCAGGATGGCGGAGAACACCTTCTGGTTCGCGCTGGCTTCCAGCGATGCGCTGCTGTTCGCCCGCGGCCTGAAGAACGCCTACCCCCAGCTGGACGTGACGATCCAAGAGACGGACGTGGCCCCCCTGCAGATCCAGGGCCCCAGGTCGAAGGACCTGATGGCCAAGCTCGTCGGCCCCGAGATCCTGGACCTTCGCTACTACTTCTGGACCGAGGCGAAGATCGCCGGCGCTCCCGTGATCGTGACGCGGACGGGCTGGACGTCGGAGGTCGGCTACGAGGTGTACCTGACGGACACCTCCAAGGGGACCGAGGTCTACGACGCCATCATGGAGGCAGGGCAGCCGTTCGGGATCAGGCCCACGGGGCCCAGCGACATCCGGCGGATCGAGGGCGGCATCTTCAACTGGGGCGCCGATATGACCTACGAGAACAACGCCTTCGAGATGGGGCTGGAGCGGCTGGTCGACCTCGACTCGCTCCCGGACGACCGGTCGATCTCGGTCGCCGCCTACCGCCGGATCCGCGAGCAGGGCGTCCGCCGCAGGATCAATGGGGTCGAGCTCGACGGAGAGCCCTTCCCCGGCCTGAACGACATCAAGTGGCCGGTGGTCGAGGGGGACGCGAGGATCGGGAAGGTGACCTCGGCCATCTACTCACCGCGCCTGGAGAAGAACATCGGCTATGCCTGGCTGCCGGCGGACCGGTCCTCGGCCGGCACGCGGGCATCGGTCCGGACGCAGTGGGGCACCCGTACCGCAACGGTCGTCCCCATGCCGTTCGTGGACCCGAGCAAGCAGATCCCCGTCTCGTAGCGTTGGCGACGGGCGGGCCTCGAGGCTGAAGTGCGGTTCAGGACGGTGTGGTGCAAGAAGCACCGTCCCTGCCTTGCGCATGGCCGGCGGTTTGAACGATGATTCAGGAAAGCCGGGCCACCGGTCGGGCGCGAGGCGGGAGGAGGATGCGCGCATGGTGAACGAGCGCCGGGAGATGCTGGAGAAGAGCGCCACGATCTACTTCGGCCCCTGGTACCGGCGGTCGCCCTTCTTCGACGCCACCCGGCGCGCGGGGTGCACCGCGTACGACGTGTACAACCACATGCTGCTGCCCGCGTACTTCGACGACCCGGAGACCGAGTACTGGGCCTTGCTGAACGACGTCACCGTGTGGGACGTGGCGGTGGAGCGCACCGTTCAGGTCTCGGGACCGGACGCGGACCGACTGATGGACCTGCTGACGTGCCGGGACCTCACCCGGTGCGCGGTGAAGCAGGGCAAGTACATGATCGTGACGGCGCCCGATGGGGGGATCGTGAACGATCCGGTCCTGCTCCACGTGGGGGAGAACCGGTGGTGGATGCAGTGCGCCGACTCCGACGCCGGTCTCTACGCCCTGGGCGTGGCCTCCCGGTCGGGACTCGACGTGGAGGTGAGCTATCCCGACGCGTACCCCATGCAGGTCCAGGGGGCCCGGGCGGGCAAGACCCTGGAGAAGCTGGTCGGCGCCGCCGTG
>DASQQQ010000245.1:0-5751 GCA_035643355.1 Actinomycetota bacterium
GGGGCAACCACCCCAAGGCCGGCAACAAGGAGACGGTCTCCACCTCGCTGACGGAGTCGGGCACCTTCCCGGTCCGAAACGGCCAGACGACCGGGACGATCTCCGCCGGGCCTCCGGGGCCGGGAGACTTCTCCTGCCCGCCCGGCCAGACGCTGTACTTGATGTCCGTGACGTACTCGGGCATCACCGTGACCGGGTCGGCCGGTGACTACCTCGGAGCCACTCCAGACCCCATCTCGAGTGGTCCCATCATGATCAAGGTCTAGTGCGCTAGACCGATGCACCAAGGACCGGGAGGGCGCTCGCAATCCCTCCCGGTCCGCCTCCCTCTGGCTTGACCGAACCAGACCGGTCGGGGTCAAATGACCGGTACCGCTCACGGTGGGCGACGCAGGTGGGGGTACGTGAGTCTGATCGGAACGCACAAGCCCAACCTTCGCTTCCGACCTGCTGCCCACCGCGCTCCGCGATCTCCGTTCCCCGCTCGTCCGTATGGCCTCAGGGAGGTCCGCATGCTTCCAGCTCGGTTCGAGTATCACCGCCCCGATACGCTCGATGAGGCCGTCGGCCTGCTCGGGTCGCTGGAGGAGCCCAAGGTCTTGGCCGGGGGCCAGAGCCTGATCCCCCTGCTCAAGCTCCGGTTCGCCGCACCGTCGGATCTCGTCGACATCAACCGCATCCCGGGGCTGGACCGCATCGGCGAGGAAGGCGGCATGCTGCGGCTCGGAGCCCTGGTTCGGCACAACCAGGTGGCCTCCTCCGACGTTGTGGCGGCCCGCCACCCCACGCTGGCGGCCGCGGCTCCGCAGATCGCCGATCCGATCGTGCGGAACCTGGGGACGATGGCCGGGTCGCTGGCCCACGCGGATCCCGCCGGTGACTGGGGCGCCGTGATGCTGGCCGTCGGCGGCACGTTCGTGCTGCGGGGCCCGGGTGGCGAGCGGGAGGTGGCCGCCGAGGACTTCTTCCAGGACATCTTCACCACCGTCCTGGAGCCCGACGAGATCCTCGCGGAGGTCCGGGTCCCGGCGCCCACCGGCCCGGTGGGCGGCACCTACCTGAAGCTCGAGCGCAAGGTGGGCGACTTCGGCACCGTGGGAGTGGCCGTCCACGTGCAGATGGATAACGGCGGGATCGGCCGGGCCGGGATCGGGCTCACGGCGGTGGGCTCGAGGAACCTCCGGGCCGCCGAGGCCGAAGCCATCCTCACCGGCCGGGAGCCCGGCGACGAGGTGTTCGCGGAGGCGGGTCGGCAGGCGGCGGCCATCACGAGCCCGATCGCGGATCTCCGGGGCTCGGCCGAGTACAAGCGCCACATGGTCGAGGTCTACGTCCGCCGCGGGCTGGCCCGCGCCGTCGAGATGGCCCGGGCCGCCTGAGGAGGAGGAACGATGCAGATCACGGTGACCGTCAACGGGGTGGAGCGGACGGCCGACGTGGAGCCGCGGCTCCTCCTCGTCCACTTCATCCGCGAGACGTTGGGACTGACCGGCACCCACATCGGGTGCGACACCACCAGCTGCGGTGCCTGCACCGTGCTCCTGGACGGGACCCCGGTGAAGTCCTGCACCCTGTTCGCGGTCATGGCCGATGGGCGGGACCTCTCCACGGTAGAGGGCCTGCAGGCCGACGGGGCCCTGGATCCGATCCAGGTGGCGTTCAAGGAGGAGCACGGCCTGCAGTGCGGGTTCTGCACCCCCGCCATGATGCTGACCGGCAAGGCGCTGCTGGAGGCCAACCCGGACCCCACCGAGGACGATATCCGGTGGGCCATCTCCGGGCAGATCTGCCGGTGCACCGGCTACGTGAACATCGTCAAGGCGGTCCAGCGGGCGGCGCAGATGCGCTCGGAGGCGCCGGCGGAAGCCCCTGCCACGGCCTGAGGAGGAAACGACCACATGGCGACCGAAGTGGAAGAGATCCGCGGGCTGGGACACAACGTCCGACGCAAGGAGGACGACCGGTTCATCCGCGGCCGGGGCAACTACGTCGAGGACATCAAGCTCCCCGGCATGCTGTATATGGCGATCCTGCGCAGCCCGTACGCGCACGCGACGATCAAGGGCGTCGACACCGCCGCGGCCTCCGCGGCCCCCGGGGTGGTGGCCGTGGTGACGGGCGAGCTCATGGCCCAGCACAACCTGGCGTGGATGCCCACCCTGTCCTACGACACCCAGGCGGTGCTGGCCACGGACAAGGTGCGCTTCCAGGGGCAGGAGGTGGCGGCGATCATTGCCGAGGATCCGTACCAGGCCAAGGACGCGCTCGAGCTGATCGAGGTCGACTACGAGCCGCTGGAGCCGATCGTCACGCCCCAGCGGGCGCTGGAGGCCGACGCGCCGGTGATCCGCACCGACAAGGAGGACCAGAAGGACAACCACATCTACCACTGGGAGACGGGTGACCAGGAGGCCACGACCGAGGCGTTCGACCAGGCGGACCTGGTGGTGAAGCTCGACACCTTCTACCCGCGCTCGCACCCCTCTCCGCTGGAGACCTGCGGATGCGTAGCCGACGTCGACCCGGCCACGGGTCAGGCCACGATCTACATGACCTCGCAGGCCCCGCACGCGATCCGCACGGTCTTCGCGATGGTGGCGGGCCTGCCGGAGGAGAACATCCGGATCGTCTCTCCCGACATCGGCGGGGGGTTCGGGAACAAGGTTCCGGTCTACCCCGGCTACGTGGTGGCCACGGCCGCCTCCCTGCTCCTCGGTCACCCCGTGAAGTGGATGGAGGAGCGCACCGAGAACCTGATCTCCACCGGGTTCGCCCGGGACTTCCACATGCACGGCGAGCTGGCCCTGAAGCAGGACGGGACGATGCTCGGGCTGCGGGCCACGATCCTGGCCGACGAAGGCGCGTTCCACGCCGACGCCCAGCCGTCCAAGTTCAAGGTGGGGCTGTTCCACATCGTGACCGGCTCCTACCAGCTGCCGGCCGCCCACGTGGTGGCCGACGGCGCCTACACGAACAAGGCGCCCGGAGGCGTGGCCTACCGGTGCTCGTTCCGGGTGACCGAGGCCTCGTACCTGATCGAGCGCCTGGTCCAGAACGCGGCCTACGAGCTCGAGATGGACCCGGCGGACCTGCGGAAGAAGAACTTCATCCGCGAGGACCAGTTCCCGTACACCTCGGCCACCGGGTTCGTCTACGACTCCGGCGACTACCACCGGGCGATGGACCTGGCCCTGGAGACCCTGGCGTACGAGGACCTGCGCAGGGAGCAGGCCGAGGCGCGCGAGCGCGGCGAGCTCGTGGGCATCGGCCTGGCCAGCTTCACCGAGATCGTGGGCGCCGGCCCGCACAAGGACTACGACATCCTCGGGCTGAAGATGAACGACGGTGCCGAGCTGCGGATCCACCCCACGGGCACCGCGATCCTGAAGATCAGCGTCCAGACCCAGGGGCAGGGGCACGAGACCACGTTCGCGCAGATCGTGGCCGAGGAGATCGGGATCCAGCCCGAGGACGTCAAGGTGATGCACGGCGACACGGACAACACCCCCTACGGCCTGGGCACGTACGCGTCGCGATCCACCCCGGTCTCGGGCGCGGCCACGGCGATGGTGACCCGGCGGGTCCGGGAGAAGGCGCAGAAGATCGCCGCCCACCTGCTCGAGGTCTCCGAGGAGGACGTGCAGTTCGCGAAGGGGGCGTTCTCGGTCAAGGGCGCGCCGGACAAGGTCACCACGATCCAGGACGTGGCCCTCGCCGCCTACACGAACTTCCCCGAGGGGATGGAGCCGGGCCTGGAGGCCGTCTACTACTACGACCCGCCGAACCTCACGTTCCCGTTCGGCACCTACGCGGTGGTGGTCGACGTCGATCCCGACACCGGTGTGTGGAAGGTCCGCCGGATGGTCGCGGTGGACGACTGCGGGGTCCGGATCAACCCGATGATCGTCCAGGGGCAGATCCACGGCGGCCTCACCGAGGGGTTCGGCATCGCGGCGATGGAGCAGATCGCCTTCGACGAGAACGGCAACTGCCTGGGTGCGAACTTCACTGACTACCTCCTGCCCACGGCCTGGGAGACGCCGCGGTTCGAGACGCTCGAGACCGTGACGCCCTCGCCGCACCATCCGATCGGCGCCAAGGGCGTCGGCGAGTCGGCCACCGTGGGGTCCCCCGCCGCCTACGTCAACGCCGTGATCGACGCGCTCTGGCCGCTCGGCGTGCGCAACATCGACATGCCGCTCACTTCCGCCAAGGTGTGGGAGGCCATCCAGCAGGCCCGGTCGTAGCCTGGACGTATGAGGGCCGACGTCCTCGAGCTCGCGGCGGACCTGTCCCGGCGGGGTGAGCCGTTCGTGCTGGCCAGCGTGGTGTGGCGACGGGCGCCCTCCTCGGGCAAGGTCGGCTCCACGGCCCTGGTGACCACGGATGGACGGGTGCAGGGTTGGCTGGGCGGGGCGTGCGCCGAGCCCACGGTGGTGCGCGAGGCGCTCAAGGCGCTGGAGGAGGGCACGCCCCGACTGCTGTTCCTCGGCACCCCCGACGAGCTGCAGACGATGCAGCGCCCCGACGTCGTGTCCGTGCCGATCGCATGCCAGAGCGAGGGAGCCCTGGAGGTGTACGTGGAACCCGTCCTGCCGCAGCCGTCGCTGATCGTGATCGGGCGGTCTCCCGCGGTGGCCGCGCTGGCGGCCCTGGGATCGGCCCTGGGCTGGCCGACGGTCGTGGTGGACGAGGGGGGCCGGCCGGAGGACTATCCCGGTGCGGGACGCGTGGTCGCCTCGCTGGACCTGCAGGCGGCCGGGGTGAACCAACGCTCGTTCGTCGTGGTGGCCACGCAGGGCCACTACGACGAGGACGCGCTCCAGCGCGCCCTCGAGACGCCGGCGGCGTACGTCGGGCTGGTCGCGTCCGCCAAGCGCGCGGAGGCCGTGCTGGGGTACCTGGAGGACCGCGGCGTGTCGGAGGATGCGCTGGCGAGGGTCCACGCGCCGGCCGGGCTCGACCTCGGCCGCATCGCCCACGACGAGATCGCCGTGGCCATCCTTGCGGAGCTCGTGCAGCTGCGCGCCGCGGGAGCGCTGGAGGGGACGGTCCAGCCCGCCGTGCCCGAGCGGCACGAGGAGATCGATCCCGTCTGCCACATGACCGTCGACGTCGCCTCGGCCCGGTACCGGACCGTGCACGATCGGCGGACGTACTACTTCTGCTCGGCGGGCTGCCAGAGGCGGTTCGAGGAGGATCCGGCCGCGTTCGCGGCCGCCACGACATGAGCGAGATCAGCGACGTCCTTTCGGCCATCGAGTCGCTCTCCGCGCGGGGGGAGAAGCTCGCCCTGGCCACGATCGTGGCGGTGAGGGGCTCGACCTATCGGCGCCCCGGCGCCCGCCTGCTGGTGCCCGAGGAAGGCGAGGTGATCGGCAACATCAGCGGCGGGTGCCTGGAGAACGACGTGGCCGAGGTGGGACGCATCGTGATGCACGAGGGCATGGCCCGGATCGTCTCCTTCGACCTGACCGCCGACGACGAGGCCGTCTGGGGCTGGGGTCTGGGCTGCAACGGGGCCCTGGAGCTGTTCGTGGAGCCTGCCGAGAAGGCCGCGGAGGTGGCCGGTGCCCTCCGGATGGCCCTGGAGGAGGAGCGCCCCATCTCGATGGTCACGGTCCTGGACTCCTCCATCCAGGCCGTGGAGCAGGGGAACCGGCTGCTGGTCCGGCCCGACGGATCGGTGGAGGGATCCCTCGGGGATGCCACCGCGGATGCCGCAGCAGTGGAGGCCGCCGTCGACCTGCT
>DASQQQ010000246.1:0-9625 GCA_035643355.1 Actinomycetota bacterium
GGGCCTCGCGGAGCGAGCGGCCGCGCAGGTCACCGAGCTGATGAGCCTGCTCCCCGGGCACCCTCCCTGGGGGGCGCAGGGGGATGCCGCTCGGACCCGGGTCGCCCTGGCCCGAGGGGCGAACGAGGAGGCCCTGGCGGCAGCCCACTCGGCGTTCGGGGCGATGCTGGCGGCGATGCAGGAGGACCTGCACCTGGACGTGCTGCTCCCGGTGGCGGAGGCGGTGCTGGCGGCCGGCACCGACGAGGAGCGCTCGATGGTGGGTTCGCAGCTGCGCACCGTGCTGGCCCTGATCGGTCAGCGCACCCTGGACGGCGAGGTCCGGGCCCGGTGGTTCCACGGGCCGGTGGGCGGACCCCTGTCGGGCCTGCTGGGGGTCGCCCCGCAGCCGGCCGACGGCGACGGTGCGGGCTCCTCCCTCGCCGAAGGGCAGGTGGAGCTGCTGCATCTGGTCATCGAGGGGCGGACGAACGCCGAGATCGCCCGCTCCCTCGGCATCGACGAGCCCGAGGTGACCCGGCGGCTGGGCGAGCTGTTCGCGTCGATCGGGGCCTCCTCCCGGGCCGAGGCGACGGCGGTGGCGTTCCGGGAGGCGATGGTCTAGCCGTGATCAGGATCCGCGTGGATCGCCACCGCTGTGTGGGGGCGGGCAACTGCATCACCATCGCCCCCACCGCGTTCGACTGGTACGAGGGCGACCTGCTGAAGGCCGACGTGCTCGATGCCGAGAGCGTGGAGGAGGAGCTGCTGCGGGAGGCGGCCCTGGCCTGCCCCACCCAGGCCATCGTGATCGACGAGGTGGAGCAGCTGCTGCCCTGGCAGATGCGGGGCAGCACCGCACCGCGCCGGGTGGAGAAGACCTTCATGTTCACCGACATCGTGAAGTCGACGAACCTGATCGAGGTCCTTGGCGACGAGGCCTGGGAGGCGCTGCAGCACTGGCACGACGAGACCCTGCGCTCGATCTTCGCCGCGCACCAGGGCGAGGAGGTCTCGGCCCTGGGCGACGGCTTCTTCGTGAGCTTCGACTCCCCGGACGAGGCCCTGGCCTGCGCCGTGGCGATCGAGCGCCGGCTGGCGGAGCAGCGCCAGGCCCAGGGCTTCGCCCCCCAGGTGCGCATCGGCGTGCACGCCACGGGCGCCACCCAGGTGGGGCGGAACTTCACCGGTCGAGGCGTGCACGAGGCGGCCCGGATCGGCGCCCTGGCCGACGGTGGGGAGATCTTGGCTAGCCGCTCCACGGCGGCCGGATCGCGCTTCCCGGCCTCCGAGCCTCGGACGGTCAGCCTGCGCGGGGTCTCCGAGCCCGTCGAGATCGTCTCCGTGGAGTGGCGTTAGCCCCCGAGCCGTTCGCGAGGGACGGGAAGGACCTTCGGACCGCGAGTCTCGGGACGGGTTCCTCAAGGCCGGACCCGATCGCTCGGGGCAAGGTGGGGACGGACGCCGATCGGGAGGGGTGGTGTCGATGTGGCGGTGGCTCTTCACGGGGTTCCTCGTGGCTCACGGGGTGATCCACCTGGCGCTGTGGGTCCCGTCCCAGACGGAGCAGGGACGCATCCCGGGGCACTCGTGGCTGTTGGGCGACCAACGGTCGATCGCCGTGGCGATCACGATCGTGGCCACGGCGCTGTTCGTGGCGGCGGGGGCGGGGCTCCTGTTCCACGCGGGCTGGTGGCGTCCCCTCACGGTGCTCGCCGGGATCGTCTCGATCTCGCTGGTGATCGTGTTCCCCGAGCCGTTCCGGCCCTACGCGTGGGTGCTCTCGCCCCTGGCCATCAACGGCGCGCTGATCGCGGCGATCCTGTGGTTCTCGTGGCCGAGCGAGCGGATGGTCGGGGCCTGAGCCCCGGCGATCCTCAGGGAGCCTGGTGCCACTCCCGGTCGAGGATCGCGTAGATCAGCTCGCTCTGCCATTCACCCTTCACGAACTCGTTCTCGACGAGGTGCGCCTCGCGCCGCATGCGGAGCTTCTCGAGCACCCGAGCCGAGGCGGTGTTCCGTGCCTCCAGCCGTCCGATCACCCGATGCAGCCCGAGCTCGTCGAAGGCGATCCGCAGGACGGCTCGGGCTGCCTCCGTGGCGTACCCCCGACGCTGGTGGGCGGGAGGCACGATGAAGCCGATCTCCGCCGTCCGGTGCTCGCCGCTGACCAGGTGCAGCACGAGGTCGGCGACGAGTTCGCCCGTGGCGAGGAGCTCGGCGGCCGCGGCCAGCACGTCACCGTCGGCGTGGATCGCGGTGGCGGCGATCTTCTTCTCCAGCGCGGTGCGGACCTGGGGCTCGGACCGCACGTCCCAGTACAGGTACCGGGTGACCTCCGGGTCGGACTGCATCGCGAGCAGCGCCGGGAGATCGTCGGCGGTGAAGGGTCGAAGCCGCAGCCGCTCGGTGATGATCGCAGCACCCAGCTCGAACCCTCGCACCCTGCGCGTTCCTCCCCGGTCCCGGATGGTCCATGGTAGACCGTGCGGTCGCTATGGCCCTTCCGGGGCAGGACCTTCGACGGTGGCTCGGCTCCTAAGCCCCTGGTGATGCTGGCCGGGGCGACCTTGAGGGGGTCCGCGATGCGCCTGACCTGGAGGGACGGAGTGGCCACGGTGTTCATGGTCCTCGTGGCGCTGGTCACGATGGCCGTTTCGGGATCCTGGGGGTGGCCGCTGCTCGGCGGCTACCGGACCGGGGCCCTGGCGCTGTTCGTTCTTGCCCAGCCGATCTGCCGTACGGGGGGAGCTGCATTCTGGACCAGCGAGGCGATCAAGCGTCCCGCCCTCGTCCTGCACGACCCCTTCATCCTGGTGGCGATGGTGCTGGGCGTGGGGGCCACGGTCCTCGTGGTGCTCGGACTGGTCCTGGGGACCCGAGCGCCGTTCCTGGCGCTGGCCGGGGTGATGGGCGTGCTGTGGCTGATCGCCACCATCCGGCACGTCGCCGAGGCAGCTCCTCGTCTGCACCCAGCCTCGTAAGGACTTGGCGCGCGGATCGTATGGAGCGGGCCGAAGGCCCTCCGTCGGTTCCGTGGCCCTCCGGTATGGTGCCGGCACGAGCGGAGGACCGGGTGCTGCAGATCCAGGACCTGACCAAGCGGTACGGCGACGTCCTGGCCCTGGCCGGGGCCACGTTCAGCGTGCGACCGGGGCGGATCGTGGGGTTCCTGGGGCCGAACGGTGCCGGCAAGACCACCACGATGCGGGCGATCTTCGGCCTGGTCCGGCCCGACGCGGGCCGGGTGCTGTGGGATGGACATCCGGTGGGGCCCAGGGATCGCGATCGGTTCGGGTACATGCCCGAGGAGCGTGGCCTGTACTCGAAGATGCGGGTGGAGGAGCAGCTCGCGTACTTCGCCGAGCTGTCGGGCCTGGACGCCCGTCGGGCCAAGGAGGCGGCCACCCGATGGCTGGACCGCCTGGGGCTGGCCGACCGCGCGGCCGCCCGGCTGGAGGAGCTGTCCCACGGCAACCAGCAGCGGGTCCAGCTCGCCGCCGCTCTGGTGCACGCCCCCGAGCTGATCGTGTTGGACGAGCCGTTCGGCGGGCTCGACCCCCTGGGCGTGGACGCCCTGGCGCAGATGCTGGTGGAGACCGCGGCCCAGGGCGTGGGGGTGCTGTTCTCGAGCCACCAACTCGACCTGGTGGAGGACGTCTGTCAGGACGTGGTGATCATCGATCACGGGAGGATCGTGCTGGCCGGGGCGGTCGAGGAGCTGAAGGCGGCCTCGTCGCAACGCTCGCTCGTCGTGACGGTCGACGGTGAACCCTGGATCCCGGACCTGTCCGGCGCGACCGTGACGAACCGGCAGGACGGCCAGGTCCGCGTGCTGGTGGACGAGTCCGTGGACCTGGACGCCGTGCTCCGCCAGGCGGAGGCGGCCGGAGCGGTCACCCGGTTCAGCTTCGAGCCGCCGAGCCTCACGGACCTGTTCCGCCGAGCGGTGGGGAGGCAGTCGTGAGGGGGTTCCGGCGCGCCTGGCTGGTCGCTCGCCGCGAGTGGAACGTCCGGGTCCGCTCGCGCGCGTTCCGCATCTCCACGCTGGTAGCCGTCGCGATCGTGGTGGCTATCATCGTCGTGCCGGCCACGGTGGGGGGCGCCGGCACCCCCACCCGCACCGTGGGGCTGGTCGGGCCGAGCTCGCCGCAGCTGCCCGAGCTGCTCGGGCAGGCGGGGCGGCCCTTCGGCGTCCGGGTCGAAACGCGTGCCTTCGACTCCCTGGCGTCCGCGCAGACCGCGCTGCGCTCCGGCGACGTGGACGTGGTCCTGGAGGACGAGCGGACCACGGTCTGGTCGTCCGCGCCCGACGACCAGCTCCAGGCCATCGTCCGGTCGGCCGTGCAGGGGGCGCACCAGCAACGGGCGATCGAGCAGATCGGCCTGTCGCCCGCCGAGGTGCGGCAGCTCCTGGCTCCTCCACAGCTCCGCTCGCGGAGCCTTGAACCCGCCACGAAGGAGCGGTCCGCCCGCATCACGCTGGCCACGGTCGGGTTGGTGCTCCTGTTCATGGCGATCAACTTCTACGGTGGTTTCCTCCTGGTGGGCGTGATCGAGGAGAAATCCAGCCGGGTGGTGGAGGTCCTGCTGTCCCGTGTGCGGCCGAAGGAACTGCTGGCGGGCAAGATCACCGGGATCGGGCTGGTGGGGCTGGCGCAGTTCGTGATCGTGGCGGTCTCCGCCTTGCTGGCGCTGGCGGTGACCGGCAACGCCGAGGCGCCGACCACCGCGCCAGGCACGATCGGGTGGATCCTCGTCTGGTTCGTCCTGGGCTACGGGTTCTACTCGGTCCTGTACGCGTCGGCGGGGTCGCTGGTCTCCCGCCAGGAGGAGGCGCAGAGCATGACCTTCCCCATCGCCGGTGTGCTGCTGGTGGGGTACGTCCTCTCGTTCGGGGTGGTCCATTCCCCCCACGGCGGGGTGGCGCTGGTGGGGTCGTTCGTGCCCCCTACGGCTCCCATGATCATGATCGTGCGGATCGCCAGCGGGGGGGTTGCCTGGTGGCAGGTCGCCGCCTCGATCGTGCTGACCATGGCCAGCATCTACGGGATGGTGCTGGTGGCCGCCAGGATCTACGCCGGAGCGATCCTGCGCATCGGCCGACGGGTGCGGTTGGGCGAAGCCTGGCGGGCCGCCGCACCGTAGGGCCGGGTGCCGGGCACGTCGGCTGGGTATGTCGAGCCTGTCATGGCCGAGGTCCAGACCCTGCTCCACGATCGCTACGAGATCCGCTCCCTGCTGGGGCGGGGCGGTCTGGCCCGGGTGTTCCTGGGACGGGACGTGCTCGAGGGGCGCCAGGTGGCCGTCAAGATCCTGGCCGCCCCCTTCGACCGGGATCGGGCGGTCGCGGAGCGCTTCTGCGAGGAGGCCCGGGGGGCGGCGCGGCTGGAGCATCCGAACATCGTCTCGGTCCTCGATGTCGGCTCCCAGGACGGCCTGCACTTCCTGGTGATGGAGCATGTGCAGGGGCGCACGCTCACCGAGGTGCTGGCGGAGGAGGGCCCGCTGCCCCCCGAGCGGGTGGCCGAGATCGGGGCGGAGGTGGCCCTGGCGCTCGGGGCGGCGCACACCCACGGTGTGATCCACGGCGACCTCACGCCGGGCAACGTCATGCAGATCGGGGGCGCCGGGGTCAAGGTGTCGGACTTCGCCATCGCCCGAGCCGCCGATGCCCGTTCGGCCGCCCGCAGCGGGTTCATCATGGGCACCGCCCGGTACCTCGCCCCCGAACGCGCCCGGGGCCCGGCCGACCCCCGCTCCGACGTGTACTCGCTCGGGTGCGTGTTGCACGAGCTGGTCACGGGTCGTCCGCCGTTCTCGGCCGAGTCGGCCGTGGGCACGCTGTTCCAGCACGTGTACGAGCCGCTCACCCCGCCCTCCAGGATCCGGTCGATGCCGGCCGGACTCGAGGCGATCATCCTGCGGTGCCTGGCCAAGGATCCCGAACAGCGATACGCAGACGCGTCGGGACTGTCCGCGGACCTGCGACGGTCGTGGTCGTCGCCGGTCCCCCCCGCCCCGCCGAGGCGTGGTTCGAGGGCGTCGACGACCGGGCCCCGGACCCAGATCCAGGGAGCCCGACGCTCGAAGCGCCGGCTCCGACGACCCCGAGACGGGGCAGGGCCGGGACCGGGCGGTCCGACATCGGCGGCCGGTCCGCACCGCCCCCGGCGACCGGCGCTGGCGCCGGTCCTGGCGCTCGTGGCGGCGGCCGCAGCGATCGTGGTCATCATCGGAGGGATGGGCCTCGGCACCGTTCACTGGTCCGCCCTTCCGCCGTCGTCGGTCTCGCCGGTGGACGGCTCCGGTGCCACCGCCGGTCCCACGAGCGCGGCCGCCGGCGCCGGGGCCCCGTCGATCACCGAGCCCACGCCGGCGGTCCCCGATGCGTACTCCTCGTTCGTGGACACGATCGGCATGGGCCGCGGAGCGGGCATGATCGACGGACGAGGGAGCACGGCCCTGATCCAGGGAGCCCGGGACGCCTACAGCGCCTACCAGCAGGGCCGGGTGCGGACGGCGCTGACGCGGATGGCGGATCTGAACGCCCTGCGGCGATCGCTGCTGAGCCAAGGGCACATCACCGAGGCCGCAGCGTCCTCCGTGCAGCGAGCCATCACCACCCTGACGCAGGCGATGCGCTCAGCTGCGATGTCCAGTCCGGCCGCAGGCGGACCGGGTTAGGCGGCGGTGCCCTCCAGGCTGACCGGGGTGGGCGCGCAACGCTCGGCCCGGTCCCGGATCCCGCGGAGCATCCGCTGGGTCATGAACCAGTCGACCAGCTCGATCACCTCGACCGGCGCCAGGAGCAGGGGGCTCCGGTAGGCGAATCGGGCCCGGCAGATGAGCCGGGTGCCGCCGTCGGCCCGTTCACGCAGGACGTATGTCCAGGTGTACCCGGCCGGGGTGTCGCGTCCATCGAACCGGCCGCCGGTCCTGGGATCGCCCGTCCACAGCACCAGGCACCGCTCGGGCTCGAGCCGCTCGACGAACCAGCCGCCCCGACACCGGCGGTCGGCGGCCACGAAGTCTCCCGGCCGCAGGTGCTGCCAGCCGCTCACCAGGCGCTCGACGCTCCGGATCCCTAGACCGAACGCGTTCTCCAGCGCGTCGTACGTGTAGAAGCCGCCACGGTCGGCTCCGATCTGGACCAGCCACGGCCACACGTCGGAGGGACGCGCCTCGATCGTGATGGCTCGGGTGGCCTGGCTGCGGGCGTTCGGAAGGAGGTCGTCGCCGGGCAGCTCCTCCAGGTCCTCGTCCACGGTGGCGCCCCACCTGAGTTGACGGGGCCGAAGGACCGTGGCGTACGCGGCGGCCGCCCCGGCCAAGAGCGCGAGACGTGGGAGCGTGACGGTGCGGGACATGATCCACCTCCGGAGTCGTTCGGCTCCACGGTAGGTGCCGGACGATGCTCGCCGGAGGGCCGCTCGGCCCATGCCGTTGGGGTCGGGTGGGTCGAGGCTCGGATCCGGGTCCGGATCGACCGGGTCAGGGGGGCCGCCGGCGCGGCCCGAGCGGCACGTGCAGGCCGAGCACGGTGCTCCACAGGATCCCCACCCATGCGCCGCCGAGCGTGTAGCCGCCCAGGACGTCCGTGAGCCAGTGCACGCCCAGGTACAGGCGGGACGCGCCTACCGCCAGGACCACGATCACGGCGAGCGTCCACGTCGGCGCGAGCATCCGCCAGGGCCGCCCGACCGACAGCAGGAGCGCCAGCGTGGCGAAGCTCGCGACGACCTGCGTGGCATGACCGGAGGGGAACGCGGAGCCGCCGGCGGAGACCAGATGGATCGACGCCCGGGGACGGGGCCGGTCGACGAACGCCTTGAACCCCTGGTACAGCAGGATCGCTCCGCCCATCGAAGACAGCAGCAGCACGCCAGGTCGCCAGTTGCGCCACACGACCCACAGGCTCACGGCGACGAGGACGCCCAGCGGGATCAGCACCACGTTGGAGCCGAGGAAGGTGACCACCTTCATGCCCGCCGTGGCCCAGCCCACCCGATGGTGCACGAACCAGGAGGCCACCGTGGGATCCCAGCGGACGGACTCCTCGTTCGTCAGCACGTCCTGGGTGAGACCCACGAAGGTCCATGCGCTGGCGCCGGCCAACAGCACCGTCAGCGTCAGCGGGAACCCCGTGGCGGTGGTGGGATCGATCCGTGCGGCCACCCAGTCGCCCGTCCGGGGGAAGCGTCGGCGCAGCCGCGACAGCGGCCCGCGCTCGGCAGCCTCGGCCCGCCGCCACCTGCGGACGAGCCGGACCGCGATCAGGCCGCCGACGATCGCGACCAGCAGGGCGAGCCCCACCCGGGTGGCCACCCCCTCCACCGAGCGCCAGGCGGCGCCCGCCGAGAACCCGAGCAGCACGAAGCCGGCGCCCCACAGCACGCCCCCGGCCACGTTGTAGGCGGCGAACACGGGGAAGGGGATCCGCGACATCCCGGCCAGTCCCGGCACCATCACCCGAAGCGCGGCGGTGAACCGTCCGAAGAAGACCGCGCTGCCCCGGCGCCTGCGCAGGAAGGCTTCGGCGCTGTCCAGGTGCTCCTCGACGCGGTGCCCCAGGAAGGGGACCCGCCCGATCACCCCGGTGAGGATCCGGCGGCCCCACCGTCGTCCGATCGCGTAGCCGACCGAATCCCCCGCCACCGCCCCGAGCACCACGGCCACGATGGCCGCCCACAGCGAGATCCGCCCCTGGAACGCGAGCACCCCGGCCAGGAGCGCGGCCACCTCGCCGGGGAACACGAACCCCACGAACGCGGAGGCCTCCAGGGCCGGGAGGAGGAAGACGACGAGCAGGGCGGTGAAGCCGTGCAGGGACAGGATCCGGTCCACGATGCTGGCGATCACGGGTTCAGGTTCCCCGGACCGGGCTCCAGGCGTGCCGGCCCTCGTGCCGGACGATCCGCCCGAAGGGGTTGGGGAAGTGCGAGGTCACGACCAAGAGCTCCTGGCGCTCCGCCAGGTCCACCAGCGCCGCTCGGGTGGCGGCGGCGAGGCGCGGATCGTCGTCGGACGTGCCGAACCAGGTGGGGTCCACCAGCTGCACCGGATGGTTGACCGAGTCGGCCGCGAGCATCCCGCGCGCTCCCGCCGAGTCGATCACCAGCACCTGGTGTCCCGGCGTGTGACCGGGGGCGTGTCGCAGCGTCAGGCCCGTCCCGATCCGGTGCCCGTCCCCGCAGGTGTCGAGGATCCCGGCCGCTGCCAGCGGACGCAGGCATCGCTCGGCCACGGGGCCGTTGTCCGGATCGTCGGGACGGCGGACCCAGCCCCAGTCCGCCTCGTGCAGCAGGTACCGGGCCTTCGGGAACGCAGGCCCCCCGTCGGCCCCGACGGCCCAGCCGACGTGGTCGTCGTGGGCGTGGGAGAGGACCACCAGTTCCACCTCCGACGGATCCACCGACAGGGCGGCGAGCTCCTCCATCAGCCGTCCACCGGTGCCCGTCCACGCGACCGCGGGGGCGTCGCCTCCCCCGAAGCCGGCGTCGAAGAGCAAGGTCCGTCCGTTGGCCCGGAGGAGGAACGCGTGGACGTGCAGCTGCCATCGCCCGGTGGGGGAGATCGTCTCCGGATTGCTGCGGCGTACCAGCTCCCAGACGTGTCCGGGGACGGACGGGAAGGAGCGTTCGAT
>DASQQQ010000247.1:0-3495 GCA_035643355.1 Actinomycetota bacterium
GTCCCTCTCCCTCTCCCTCGGTCCGGCTACTTTGCGATCTTCGTCACGCGCCCGGCGCCCACGGTGCGGCCGCCCTCGCGGATCGCGAAGCGCAGGCCCTCCTCCATGGCGATGGGGGCGATCAGCTCGACGGTCATCTCCACGTTGTCCCCGGGCATCACCATCTCCACCCCCTCGGGCAGGTGGGCGGTGCCGGTGACGTCGGTGGTGCGGAAGTAGAACTGGGGGCGGTAGCCGTTGAAGAACGGGGTGTGGCGCCCGCCCTCGTCCTTGGACAGCACGTAGACCTGGGCGGAGAAGTCGGTGTGGGGGGTGATCGAGCCGGGGCGGGACAGCACCTGGCCCCGCTCCACCTCGTCCTTGTCGATCCCCCGCAGCAGGACCCCCACGTTGTCCCCGGCCCGCACCTCGTCCAGGAGCTTGCGGAACATCTCCAGGTCGGTGGCGGTGGTCTTGCGGGTGGGGTGGATCCCGACGATCTCCACCTCCTCCATCTTCTTGAGCACGCCGCGGTCCACCCGGCCGGTGACCACGGTGCCCCGCCCGGTGATCGAGAACACGTCCTCGATCGACATCAGGAAGGGGCGGTCGGTGTCGCGGACCGGCTCGGGGATGTAGGTGTCAACCGCCTGGAGCAGCTCCTCCACCTGGGCCTCGGCCTCGGGGTCCCCCTCCAGGGCCTTCAGCGCGCTGATCCGGATCACCGGGACCTCGTCGCCCGGGAACTCGTAGGAGGTCAGCAGCTCCCGGACCTCCAGCTCCACCAGGTCCAGCAGCTCGGGGTCATCGACCATGTCCACCTTGTTCAGGGCCACCACGATGTAGGGGACGTTGACCTGGCGGGCCAGCAGCACGTGCTCCCGGGTCTGGGGCATCGGGCCGTCGGCGGCCGAGACCACCAGGATCGCCCCGTCCATCTGGGCCGCCCCGGTGATCATGTTCTTGATGTAGTCGGCGTGGCCGGGGCAGTCCACGTGGGCGTAGTGGCGGGCGTCGGTCTGGTACTCGACGTGGGCGATCGCGATCGTGATCCCCCGCTCCCGCTCCTCCGGAGCCTTGTCGATCTGGTCGAAGGGGGTGAAGTCGGCCAGCCCCTTGGCCGCCTGGACCTTGGTGATGGCCGCGGTGAGCGTCGTCTTGCCGTGGTCGATGTGCCCGATCGTGCCGATGTTCACGTGGGGCTTGGTCCGCTCGAACTTCTGCTTGCCCATGTCGTGCTCCCTCTCCTCCCGCTACTCCCCGCGCACGCGGGCCACGATCTCCTTGGAGATGCTGGCCGGCACCTCGTGGTACCCCTCGAGCTGCATGGGCGTGTGCGACGCCCGGCCCTGGGTCCGCGAACGCAGGTCGGTCGCGTACCCGAAGAGCTCCGCCAGCGGGACCAGCACCCGGATGGCCTTCTGTCCGCTCCGCTCGTCGATCCGTTCGATCCGCCCCCGGCGTGACGTGACGTCACCCATCACGTCGCCCAGGAAGTCCTCCGGCGTGACGATCTCGAACTCCATCACGGGTTCGAGCAGGACCGGTCCCGCCCGGCGAGCGGCCTCCTTCACGGCCATCGAGCCGGCGATCTTGAACGCCATCTCGGACGAGTCCACCTCGTGGTAGGACCCGTCCACCAGCGTGGCCCGCACGTCGACCAGCGGGTAGCCGGCCAGGACGCCGGACTCCATCGCCTCCTGGATGCCGTGGTCCACGGCCGGGATGTACTCGCGCGGGATCGACCCGCCGACGATCTTGTTCACGAACTCGTAGCCGCCCCCCTGGCCGGTGGGCTCCAGGTCGAGATAGACGTGGCCGAACTGCCCACGGCCCCCGGTTTGGCGGACGAACCGCCCCTCCACCTTCGTCACCGGGTGGCGGATGGTCTCGCGGTAGGCGACCTGCGGCTTGCCGACGTTGGCGTCCACGCTGAACTCGCGGCGGAGGCGGTCCACGATGATCTCCAGGTGGAGCTCGCCCATCCCCGAGATCACCGTCTGGCCGGTCTCGTCGTCGTACTTGACGACGAACGTGGGGTCCTCGTCGGCGAGCTTGCCGAGGCCGGTCCCCAGCTTGTCCTGGTCCGCCTTGGTCTTGGGCTCGACGGCCACCGAGATCACCGGCGTCGGGAAGCTGATGGACTCCAGGACGATCGGGTTGGCCGGATCGGTCAGCGTGTCGCCGGTGGTCGAGTGCTTCAGACCCACCACCGCCACGATGTCCCCGGTGAAGGCGGCCTCCTTGTCCTCGCGGTGGTTCGCGTGCATCTGAAGGATGCGGCCGACCCGCTCCTTCCGGTCCTTCGTGGAGTTCTCGATGTGCGAGCCGGCGCGGAGGAGGCCCGAGTACACGCGCACGTACGTCAGCCGCCCCACGTACGGGTCCGACATGATCTTGAAGACCAGGCCGCTGAACGGCTCCCCGTCGTCGGGCCTGCGTTCGGCGTGCTCGCCCCGGGGCGTGTGCCCCTCGACGGGCGGGACGTCGGTGGGGGCCGGCAGGTACGCGACGATCGCGTCCAGCAGCGGCTGGATCGCCTTGTTCTTGAAGGCGCTGCCGCACAGCACGGGGACACCCTCGCCGGCCAGCGTGGCCCGCCGGATCGCCCGGCGGAGCTCCTCGGGCGTCGGCTCGGACTCGTGCACGAACCTGTCCATCAGGGACTCGTCGTGGTCGGCGAGCTTCTCGAACAGCTCGTGGTGCGCCTCGGCCGCGGCCTCCTGCAGCTCGGCGGGGATCTCGGTCGTCTCCCACTCCTCGCCCATCTCGTTGACCCAGTGGAGGGCCTTCATGTCCACCAGGTCGATCACGCCCTGGAAGCCGGCCTCCGCGCCCCACGGGAGCTGCACCACCAGTGGCTCGGCATGCAGCCGGTCGACGATCATCTGGACCGTGCGGCCGAAGTCCGCGCCCGTCCGGTCCATCTTGTTCACGAAGCAGATCCGCGGCACGCGATAGCGGTCGGCCTGGCGCCACACGGTCTCGGTCTGCGGCTCCACGCCGGCGACGGCGTCGAAGACCGCGATGGCGCCGTCCAGGACCCGCAGCGAGCGCTCGACCTCGACCGTGAAGTCAACGTGGCCGGGGGTGTCGATGATGTTGATCCAGTGGTCCTTCCAGTGACAGGTGGTCGCGGCCGAGGTGATGGTGATCCCCCGCTCGCGCTCCTGGACCATCCAGTCCATCTGGGCCGTGCCCTCGTGGACCTCGCCGATCTTGTACGCCTTGCCCGTGTAATAGAGAATGCGCTCGGTCGTGGTCGTTTTCCCGGCATCGATGTGGGCCATGATGCCGATATTGCGCAGTCTCTCGAGTGGTGTTCGTCTGGTCATGCGTTCCTTGAATCCTATCCGTTCCTCATCGATTCCAAAGCGCGCGCAGAGCGCGCCGGACACAGCCGGTCGTGAGCCGGGGATCGGCCGGCGACCGAACGATCTCTTATCCTGGAGACCCGCCGCCGGCGCCGCCATCGAGGGGCGCGCCCCGACGCGGGGCTGAAGGGACAAATCATGC
>DASQQQ010000248.1:0-6598 GCA_035643355.1 Actinomycetota bacterium
TGGTCCTGGCCGGCGCCACCATGATCGTCGGCTACCTGGGGTTCGCGCCCACCAAGGCACCCTTCCTGGACTGGGTGTTCTTCGAGCGTCCGGAGGCGGCCTCGCTGAACGGGCTGGTGGCCGGCCTGTCGATCCTGGCCGCCGGCACCGGCATCCTGGTCGCCTACGGCATGTATCGCGAGTACCGGGAGCGCGACCCGCTGCTGGCGATGGGCCCCGTCTACACCCTCCTCGAGCGCAAGTACTACCTGGACGACATCTACTGGAAGGGCGTCATCCAGCCCATCCGCGACCAGGCCTCGGCCTTCGCCAACTGGAGCAACCAGACCATCCTGGACGGTGCGGTGAACGGCGCCGCTCGGCTGGCGCGGGGGTTGTCGGGCCTGGTGAACGGCTTCGACCGCAACGTGGTGGACGGTGCCGTGAACGGCGTGGCCGAGACGGCCGGGTTCTTCGGTGGCCTGCTCCGCCTGCTGCAGTCCGGCAACGTGCAGCGGTACGCGGCCTTCCTGTTCACGGGCGTGGTGATCCTGGCCGTGATCTTCACGAGGATCTGATGAGGCGAGAGAGGGAGCGTCGATGAGCGGGTGGGACAGCTCGGCGATCTCGATCGCCACGTTCCTGCCGTTGGCGGGGGCGGTGGTGATCGCGTTCATGCCGAGGGAGCGGGAGCGGATGGTCCGGGGCCTGGGCATCGTGTTCACGGGCGCCGCGCTGGCGGTGGCGGTGGCCATCGCGATCGGCTTCCACTACGGCGGCTCTGGCCTGCAGTTCGAGGTCAACACGCAGTGGATCCCGGTGATCGGCGCTCGGTACCACGTGGGGATCGACGGGATCAGCCTGCCCCTGTACCTGCTCACGTTCGTGCTCTCGTTCCTGTGCGCGATCTACACCTGGCGCTACGTGCCCAGCCCCGGGCGGGCCAAGGCCTTCCTCGCCCTGCAGCTCCTGCTGGAGACCGGCATGGCCGGCACGTTCATCGCCTTCGACCTGGTGCTGTTCTTCATCTTCTGGGAGCTCGTGCTGGTCCCGATGTACTTCCTGATCGCCATCTGGGGCAGCGCGAACCGAGAGTACGCCGCCATCAAGTTCTTCCTGTACACGCTGTTCGGGTCCGTGTTCATGCTGCTGGGCTTCCTGGCGATGTACTTCCGCTCCGACGTGGCCGGGGCGCACACCTTCGACATGATCCAGCTGCAGCGCTTCGCGGCCTCGGGCGGGTTCACCCAGGGCTTCCAGCTGGTGGTGTTCGCGGGGATCTTCCTGGGCTTCGCCATCAAGGTGCCCATGTGGCCGTTCCACACCTGGCTGCCCGATGCCCACACCGAGGCCCCCACGGTGGGCTCGGTCCTGCTGGCCGGGGTCCTGCTGAAGATGGGCACCTACGGCTTCATCCGGATCGCCCTGCCCATGCTGCCCTACGCGGCCCGCAAGTACGCGCCCTGGATCGGCCTGCTGGCGGCGATCGCGATCGTCTACGCCGCCCTGGCCTGCCTGGCCCAGAAGGACCTGAAGCGGCTGATCGCGTTCTCCTCGGTCGGTCACATGGGGTTCGTGATGCTGGGGATCGCCACGCTCACCCAGATCGGCATCAACGCGGCGATCTTCGGGATGGTGGCCCACGGCGTGATCACCGGGATGCTGTTCTTCCTGGTGGGCTCGATCTACGACCGGTACCACACGCGGCAGATCGCCGACCTGGGCGGCGGGCTGATGCAGAAGCTCCCCCGGCTGGGCGGGGTGCTGGCCTTCGTGGCGATCGCCTCGCTCGGGCTGCCGGGCCTGGCCGGCTTCTGGGGCGAGGTGATGGCGCTCCTGTCGGCGTTCAACCCGGCCGCCTCCCTGAACACGGGCGTGTTCCGGGGCTACATGGTGGCAGGGGGGATCGGCACGATCCTGACCGCCGGCTACTTCCTGTGGATGCTCCAGCGGGTGAACATGGGTGGCCTGCCCGAGCGGTGGAAGGAGGCCGTGCTGCCCGACATCCTCGCGGTGGAATGGGTGTCCTGGCTCCCGCTGCTGGTGGCCACCGTGGCCCTGGGGGTCTTCCCCCGCCTGCTGTTCGGGGTGACGAACGAGGCGGTGGCCGGGCTGTCGCACCTGTTCGGGATCTGAGGGTGAGGGGAGCGGGGAGCCGGCCATGACCATCGACTACCACGCGATCTCGCCGGAGCTGTTCCTGTCCGGCACGATCCTGTTGGTGCTGGTGGCCGACGCGTTCATCCGGCCCCGACGCAAGTGGCTGGCCATGCCGCTGTCGTTCCTCGGCGTGCTGGGGGCGCTGATCGCCACCCTCACGCTGATCGGCTCCGATCGGACCACCTTCGGCGGGATGTACCGGGTGGACAACTTCGCCCTGCTGTTCAAGGTGTTCTTCCTGTCGGTGGCGTTGGTGGTGCTGGCCGTCTCGCTCCGCTACTTCCGCGAGGGCCGCTGGTACCAGGGCGAGTACTACTACCTGTTGCTGACCTCCTTCCTGGGCGCCACCATGATGCCCTCGTCCCGGGACCTGCTGATGCTGTTCATCTCGCTGGAGCTGGTCTCGGCGCCGGGGTTCCTGATCGCCGCCTTCCGCAAGTCCGATCCCCGGTCCAACGAGGCGGGGCTGAAGTTCTTCCTGATCGGCGTGCTGTCCACCGCGGTGATGCTCTACGGCATGAGCCTGATCTACGGGGTCACCGGCAGCACCAACCTGGCCCAGATCGGCCAGGTCCTGGGCGGGACCCTCGCGGCCGGGCGGAGCACCCTGGCCGACGCCGCGATCCTGTTCGTCGTGGCCGGGTTCGCCTTCAAGGTGAGCGCGGTCCCCTTCCAGTTCTGGGCCCCGGACACGTACGAGGGTGCGCCGGTCCCGGTCGCCGCGTACCTGGCCACCGCCTCCAAGGCGGCCGGGTTCGCCGGGCTGCTCCAGTTGATGTTCGTGGCCTTCCCCGCCCAGTGGGCGTTCTGGACGCCGGTGTTCGCCGCGCTGTCCATCGCCACCATGACCATCGGGAACCTGGTGGCCCTCCAGCAGCGGCAGGTGGTGCGGCTGCTCGCCTACTCCAGCATCGCGCAGGCCGGCTACATGCTGCTGCCGTTCGCGCTGGTCTCGGCGAACCAGGCCGTGAACCAGGACGCGTTCTCCGCGGCCACCACCTACATCCTGATCTACGCGGTGATGACGCTGGGCGCGTTCGCGGTGGTGATCGCGCTGTCCCGGGAGTCCCCGGGGCTGCAGATCGCCGACTTCCGAGGGCTGATGCGCCGGGCCCCGGTGCTGGCCGTGGCCATGATCACCTTCATGGTGTCCCTGGCTGGGATCCCGCCCACGGGCGGGTTCTGGGCGAAGTTCCTGATCTTCAAGGTGGGCATCGACCGCGGCGGCCTGGGTGTGGCCCTGGCCATCGTGATGATCGTGAACTCGGTGGCCAGCCTGTACTACTACCTGCTGATCCCCCGGGAGACGGTGTTCACGGGGCCCGAGATCGCCCGGCCCTTCCGCTCCCCCGCCCTGGTGACCGGCGTGGCGGTGCTGGCCACCCTGACCGTGCTGGCGATCGGCGTGTATCCCGAGATCTTCTACCACTACCCGCCGCTGTCCACCCTGGTCGGGCACTGACCCCGACCGCGCTCGGGCCTTCCCATGCAGTGGGGAGCGCTGAACCTGGGCTCCGGTCATGGCGAACGGGGTGTGAGAACATGGGAGCAGGTGCAAGGGGAGTAGCCCACGGCGGGGAGCCGTCAACCCGCTCCGGTGACGGAGCCGGCCCCCGCGGGAGCGCGGACCCGGCAAGACCTTCGCCTGATGGGCGGAGGTCTTCGTGCTTGTTGAAGGAGGAATGACGACGTGATCGGGATCAACCGGGCCAAGACCTGGATCCTCATCGCTGCGTTGGGCGGGCTGTTCGTGCTGATCGGCGACCTGTTCTTCGGCACCCAGGGCGCCTGGACGTTCCTGATCCTCGGGCTGGCCGTGAACTTCGGCCTGTACTGGTTCTCGGACAAGATCGCCATCGCCACCACGCGGTCCAAGCCCGTGTCCGAGCAGGAGTACCCGCGCCTGTACGCGATCGTGCGGGAGCTGGCGGGGCTGCACCACATGCCGATGCCGAAGATCTACGTGTCCGAGATGCTCCAGCCGAACGCCTTCGCGACCGGCCGGAGCCCGAACCACGCCTCGGTGGCCGTGACCAAGGGCATCCTGCAGATCCTGGACGAGCGCGAGCTGCGCGGCGTCCTGGCCCACGAGCTGTCCCACGTGGCCAACCGCGACATCCTGATCAACTCGATCGCGGCCGGCATCGGGATGAGCATCACGATGATCGCGCGCTTCGCGTTCTTCTTTGGCGGCAGCGACAGCCGCGACAACCCGCTGGGGCCGTTCGCCTTCCTGATCGCCTGGATCCTGGCCCCCATCGCGGCGGCCATCATCCAGTTGGCGGTCTCGCGGTCCCGCGAGTACCAGGCCGACGAGTCCGGCGCGATCCTCTCCCACGACCCGCAGGCCCTGGCCGGCGCGCTGCGCAAGCTGGAGACCGCGTCGAAGCGGGTGCCGGCGCCGCAGAGCGTGAGCCCGGCGCAGGCCCACATGTTCATCGTGAACCCGTTCTCGGGCGGCTCCCGCGGGCCCGGGCGGAGCATGGGCCGGTCGCTGGCCGGGCTGTTCTCCACGCACCCGCCGACCGATGCTCGGATCGCGCGGCTGGAGGACATCGCCCGGCGTCTGTGAGGGCGCCGCTGGTCGGATCCTGGATGGGGCCCGGGGCGTGGCGCTCCGGCCCCCGTCACGTTCCCACGGGCAGCTCCTGCAGGCTCGCGATGACCGCGAACCCCGCGGGATCGGGCGGGTCCTGGTCGTCCCAGGTCGGCCGGCCCCGGCGGATCAGGTAGGGGCGGATCCCCACCTCCTCGGCGCCGCGGCAGTAGTCCACCTGATCGTCCACGAAGACGGCCTGCTGCGCCTCGGCTCCCAGCTCGGCGAGCGCCGCCCGGTAGATGTCGGGCTCGGGTTTCACGCTGCCGACCTCGACCGAGAGGACGATCGCGTCGGCCTCGCCGGCCAGCAGCAACCGGTCCACCACCGGCCGGGTGGAGTGGGAGCAGTTGCTGACCACGGCGGTGCGCAGGCCCGCGGCGCGGAGCCGCCGCAGCGTGGGGACCGAGTCGTCGAACAGGTGGGCGTCGCGGCTCAGCTGGTCGGCCTCCATGGCGGCGACCTCGGCCCCGAGCTGGTCCACCGGGTCGATCCCGGCGGCGGCGAACACGGCCGCCCAGTCGGCCGCCCCGTCCGGGTAGGTCCCTCGGTTGCGCAGGCGCAGGGTCTGCATCAGGGCCCGACGGAGCCGCTCCACCGAGAGCCCCGAGCGCTCGGCCACGCGGTCCCGGAAGGGAGGCCACTCGTTCCAGGCCAGCGTGTCCCAGAGGTCGAGCAGGACGGCACGGACCGTGGGCTCGGGCACCGGTTCAGCGGCGCGGCTCGGCGATCCCGATCGGCGTCGCCCCGGCTACTTGACCAGCTCCTGGCAGAACTCGCCGAAGGCGTCGATGTAGCGCTGCAGGTCTTCCTCGGTGTGCTGGACCGAGATGGTCCACTGCTCCTCGTCGCCGGGGGTCATGAACAGGCCGCGGTTCACCATCCACGGGTAGGACGCGTAGTACAGGTCGGGCAGCGTGTCCAGGAAGTCCCGGTAGTCCTTCAGCGGCTCCGACCGGTAGGACACGCAGCCCTTGGCCCCCAGGTCCACGGTGTGGGCGGGGATCCCGGTCTCGCCGATGGCCCGCTGGCAGCCCTCGGCCAGCAGGGTGCCCATCTTGCCCAGGCCCTCGTACGCGTCACGGGTCAGGACCTTGGTCAGGGCGGCCAGCCCGGCCGCCGCCGAGAGTGGGTTGCCGTTGAAGGTGCCCTGCTGGGCGGCGCCCTTGGTCACGACCTCCATGATCGAGGCCTCGCCGCCGAAGGCGCCGGTGGTGGCGCCGCCGCCCACGGCCTTGGCGAAGGCGGCCAGGTGGGGCCGGACCCCGAACCGTTCGGTGGCCCCGCCGTAGGCGATGGTGCCGCCGCACTTGACCTCGTCGAAGATCAGGACGGAGCCGTTGCGGTCGCACGCGTCCCGCAGCGCCTGCAGGTAGCCGGGCTGGGGGACCACGATCCCGATGTTCATCATCACCGGCTCGAGGATCACCGCGGCGATCTGGTCGCCCCGCTCGGCGAACACGTCCTCCACGGCCTGGGCGTCGTTGAAGGGGACGATGATGGTGTCCTCCCACATCGAGCGCGGGATGCCCTTGGAGGTGGGCTGTGTGGTGTAGGCGGCCCCCTTGGCCACGGACTCGCCGCTCACGTTGTCCCGCATGCCCAGCGTGTCGGCCTCGGGGACCACGGAGAACAGCAGGGCGTCGTGGTGGCCGTGGTAGGACCCCTCCATCTTGACCACCCGGTCCCGACCGGTGGCGGCCCGGGCCACGCGCAGGGCGTCCATGGTGGCCTCGGTGCCGGAGTTCACGAACCGTACCTGCTCCAGCTGGAAGCGCTCGCAGATGGCCTCGGCCAGCGCGACCGTGGTCTCGGTGGTGACGGCGAAGTGGATGCCCTGGTCCGCCACGGCCCGGATCGCCT
>DASQQQ010000249.1:0-9218 GCA_035643355.1 Actinomycetota bacterium
CCGGTGGCCTTGGTGATGGACCGTCCCTCCTGGTGGCGAGCGCGATCGATGGTGGGCGCCATGGTTCGCGGTCGGGGAGAGATCTCGATCCCCGGGCGTCTGCGCACCGGCTCGGGCTCGGCCCGACAGCGGGTTCGCCTGACGGGCGCCGAGCCGACCGGGGCGGCGCTGGTCCGGCTGCGGCCCGAACGGCTGGTGTGGTGGTCGGGGTGGGAGAGCGGGACGGTGCCTCGGTGACGGTCGTCGAGGCCACCGTCGAGGTGATGGCCCCCCCGGATCGGGTCTGGGCCGTGGTGTCCGATCCGCGGAACCTGCCCCGATGGGATCGGCGTGTGGCATCGGTGGAGGACGTCCCGTCCCAGGGCCTGTCCCGGGGCGCCACGTACACGACCGTGATGCGGTTCATGGCGGTGCGGTCCCGGGTCCATGCAGAGGTCCTGGAGTGGGACCCGCCCGAGCGGGCCACGGTCCGCCTGATGGGTCTGCTGGAGGCGACCGTCTCCACCACGGTCACCGCGCTGCCCGGAGGGCGCAGCCGCCTCAGGCACATCGTGGATTACCACTTCCCGGGTGGGGCGCTCGGGGACCTGGCCGCGCGGAGCCTCCGGGTGCTCGGCGGGGCGGGGTTCGCGCTCCGTCACGGGACGCTGGCGCAGGTCCGTCAGATCGAACGGGGAGCCTCGGAGGCCGAGCCGGGATGACAGCCGACCGCCTCGTGCCGCATCATCCCGGCCGATGCTGAAGCGAGCAGCCCGGGTGGCCGGCTGGGCCGGCCTGTGTCTGGCCGCCGGCGTAGCCGTGACCCGGGGGCATGCACGGCGACCCGATGAGCGGGCGTTCCGGCTCGTGAACCGTGGTGCGGGCGACGCGGTCGATCGGCTGTTCGGATGGGGGACCGAGCTGGGATCGATCTGGGCCTCGGCCGCCGCCGCCGCCGTCCTGGCTGCGACGGGCCATCGGCGGGCTGCCGCTCGGGGCTTGGGGGCCGCCTCGGTGGCCTGGGTCGCCGGGCAGGGGCTGAAGGAGCTGTTCCCACGCCTGCGCCCGTACCAGGCGGAGGGCGCCGCGGTGCGGCTGCTGGTGGCTCCACCCAGGGGCCGGTCCTGGCCGAGCAGCCATCCCGCGGTGCTGTCGGCCTTCCTCACCGTGGCTGGGCGCGAGCTCGGCCTGCCGGTGCGCGCCCGGGCCGCGCTCGGCGCGCTCGGAGCGGCCGTGGGCTTCTCGCGCACCTACGTGGGGGTCCATTACCCCGGGGACGTCCTGGGGGGGCTGTCGATGGGACGGCTGGTGGCCGACGCGCTCAGCGAGGCCCCGGGGAGCTCGTGGAGGCTCCGGCCCCCTCAGTGATGATGGACGCCGCCGGCCGCGGCGCCCGGTTGTGCCATGATCGGCAGGGGCTTGCCCACCTTGGTCCGGGTGATCTGGGCCAACCGCCGGGCCGCGTCTCGGAGCGCCGCTCCGGCCGGTGAATCCGGATCGGTCAGCACGATGGGGGTCCCGGCGTCCCCTCCCTCACGCAGGGACGGCATGAGCGGAACCTGACCGAGCAGGGGAACGCCCAAGGTCTCCGCGGCCTCCAGGCCGCCGCCCTGCCCGAAGATCTCCGTCCGCTCGCCGCAGTGGGGGCAGACGAACCACGACATGTTCTCGATGACCCCCTGAGGGCGCAGGTTCGTGCGCTCGGCCATCTTTCCGGCGCGCTCCGCCACCTTCCTGGCGGCCTCCTGCGGCGTGGTGACCACGAGCATCGACGCGCCCGGCAGGAAGGACGCCAGCGAGATCGACACGTCTCCGGTCCCCGGCGGCAGGTCGCACAGGAGGAAGTCGAGGTCCCCCCAGAACACGTCGCCCAGGAACTGCTCGATGGCCTTGTGCAGCATGGGGCCGCGCCAGATCACGGGGGTCTCCTCGGGGACGAAGAAGCCCATCGAGATGACCTTCACGCCGTGGGACTCGAGGGGCAGGATCATGTCGTTGAACCCCACCGGCTTGCCGGTCACCCCCAGCATGCGAGGAACCGAGAACCCCCAGACGTCGGCATCGAGGATGCCCACGCGGTGGCCCTCGGCGGCGAGGGCGGCCGCCACGTTGACCGTCACACTGGACTTGCCGACCCCGCCCTTGCCCGAGGCCACCGCGATCACCGAGGTCTGCTCGCCGGTGAAGAAGGTGCGCTGCTGGGCGGGCGCGGCACCGCGGAGCTTGCCCACCAGCTCGGCCCGTTGCTCCTCGCTCATCGGCGTCATCCGAACATCCACCCGCTCCACGCCGATCGGGCGCAGGGCGTTCGTGACATCGGCGGTGATCCGCTCCTGGAGCGGGCATCCCGCGATCGTGAGCAGCACGTGGACCCGGACCAGGCCATTTTCGATGTCGATCGCCTGCAGCATGCCGAGATCCTCGATGGGCCGCCCGATCTCGGGATCGAGCACGCCCCGGAGCGCTTGGCGGACCTGTTCTTGCGTGACCACGGGGAACTCCTTCGGATTATGCTGATTTGGACCGTGCGAACCGTCCGAACTCCTATGGTACGGCGCTCGGCGAGGTGCGTCGATGGCGACCGCTGACCAGAACACCATCGAGGTCCACAAGGCGCTCGCCGACGACACGCGGTTCCGACTCTACCGATACCTCGGCCTGTCCGGGCGACCCGTGTCGGTGCGCGAGCTGGCCACGCGGCTGTCCCTGCATCCGAACACCCTCCGCCCCCACCTGCGCCGGCTCGAGAGGGCCGGCCTGGTGGTCCGCGAGGCCCGTCGGGGCTCATCCGTCGGCCGCCCGCAGACGCTGTACGCGGCCGTGGATCGGGAGATGCCGGAGGGTCGCGACTACCGGCTGCTGGCCGAGATCCTGGCCGGCCTGGTGCGCGGGCAGCGGTCGCTGGACCGGGCCCAGGAGCTGGCCCGCGAGTGGGGGCAGTACCTGGTGGCTCAGGGCGGGCCCAAGCCCGGCACCAGGCTCCCGGCGGGCCGGAACCTGGCCCTGCTGCAGGAGGCGATGGCCAGAGCGGGGTTCGATCCCCGGTTCCACCGCCGGGGGCGCCAGGGCGTGGAGATCTCGTTGCGCGGATGCCCGGCCCGTGACCTGCTCGACGACCATCGCGATGCCGTGTGCGCGGTGCACCGGGGCCTGCTGGAGGGCATGTTGGGCGGCCTGAAGCCGCCGTTGCGCCTGGGAGAGTTCGCTCCCCTGGTGGAGCGGTCCACCTGCCGGCTGGTCGCTCGGGACGTCGGGGCCTGAGCGGACTCAGGCTCGGGTCCTCCCCTCCGATACCCGGCCTCCAGGAACTGAGGTTGCCCGCCGTGGTGCGTTCCCTGGCCGACGAGCCGCGGGGGCTGGTCCTGTTCCGAGACGGTCAGGCCTCGATCGACCAACGGGAGCTGGGCAACGACAGCGAGAGCTTCGTCTCCGTTGCGGGCGGGGCTCCGCCAGGACCCCGACGTGATCCTGATCGGCGAGATGCGGGACACGGAAACGATGCGAGCGCAGGCGGGCGGCCGGGGCCGGTCATCTGGTCCTCTCCACCCTCCACACGGTGGACGCCACGGAGAGCGTGAACCGAACCCGGCCTGAGGGTCGTGGAACCGCCGCCGCTCGGGCTCGGCGGGAGGTCGCTCAAGGCTCATCCGGTTCCGCGAAGCCCGACGTCACCCCGATGCCCACGAACACCGCCAGGGCGAACTGCGGGCCCGAGCGCCAGAACGGCGTCTCCTGACCGAGGGCACCGGGCAGGTCGAGGCCCAGGCCGAACACGACCCAGTAGTGGAGGAGCAGCAGCAGTGGAGGCAGCACCAGGACGATGGTCCGGGTCCAGCGGTACGCGCTGCGCCCCCGGGGCAGCCACAACGCCAGGCCGAAGAGGATGCCCGCCAGGACGGCCGGCACCACCCACGAGAACCACAGGCCCGTCTTGAACTCGAGCTCGATGCCGGCGCGTCGCTGCCACTCCTCCAGGGCGCCCTCCGCCCGCCACAGGAGGGCCAGGGATGCCGCCAGCAGGACGAGCCGGAGGGCGTGGGAGAGCAGCCCTCGGGCGGAACCAGCCCGGGCTCCGCGTACCGTCAGGCGGTGCACCTCTTAAGATCGCTCCGCGGGCCGCTGCTGGGTGCCGCCGCCTTCGGAGCCCGGGCTCGCGGCCCCGCCGTGCCCGTCGCCGAACGCCCGTCCGGCCTGTCCGGCCATCTTCGACAGGAGCGAGGCCAGCTCCAGGGGGATCACGAACTTCGTGGAGGCCGACGCCCCGATCTGTTTGAGGGCGTCCAGGTACTGCAGGCTCATCGTGTTCGGGTCCAGGTCGCGAGCGACCTCGAAGATCTTCGACAGGGCCAGCGAGAAGCCCTCGGCGCGCAGGATGGCCGCCTGCCGGTCTCCCTCGGCGTTCAAGATGGCGGACTGCTTGTTGCCCTCGGCCACGGTGATCGCGGCCTGCTTCTGGCCCTCGGCCTCCGTCACGACCGCCCGGCGCGTCCGCTCGGCGGACATCTGCCGGGTCATGGCCTCCTGCACCGCGGGCGGGGGGATGATCTCGCGGATCTCCACGTTCGTGACCTTCACGCCCCAGCGCTCGGTGACCTCGTCCAGCTTGACGCGCAGGATCTCGTTCATCTGCTCGCGCTTGGCCAGCACGTCGTCCAGGGCCATGTCGCCGACCACCGAGCGGAGCGTGGTGGCCGCGATGTTCTGGGCCGCACCGGCGAAGTTGCCCACGGCCAGCACCGACTGCTCGGCCTCCACCACCTTGTAGAAGACGATGAAGTCGATCGAGATCGGCGCGTTGTCCTCGGTGATGGCCGTCTGGTGCGGGATCTCGAGGTACAGCTCGCGCAGATCTACCCACACGGCGCGGTCGATGATGGGGATCAGCAGGACGAACCCCGGCCCCTTCATCCCGATGCAGCGACCGAGCCGGAAGACCACCAGGCGTTGGTACTCGCGGACGATGCGGATGGCGTTGGGCACGATCAGGATCAGCAACACCAGGAAGATCCCCAGGCCGATCAGTGCTCCGGTCATCGGTTCCCCCCTTCCGGCCCCGGCGCGGCCGGAGCCTGCTCCACGATCGGTTCGACGATCAGCGTCAGCCGATCCACGCCCACCACCCGGATCCGGCTCCCCCGGGGAAGCGGGCCCGAGGGCGAGCGGGCGGTCCACTCCTCGGATGCCACCAGCGCCACCCCCTCCGGATCGAGCTCCCGCTCCACCAGGCCCTCGCGGCCCACCATGCCCTCCGAGCCGCCGGAGGGGGGCAGGTGGCGGGCCCGGAGGGCTGCGGGGACGATCGTGGCGAAGAAGAGCGCCAGGAACGCGGCGACCGGGACGATCACCCACAGGGAGACCTGAGCGTTCGGGACGGTGGGGTTGAACAGCGTGAGCCCACCGAACACGAGCGACACGACCCCCGCCACCATGGGCAGCCCGATGCCCGGATGCTTCAGCTCCAGCAGGAAGAACAGCGCCGAAGCCAGCAGCAGGGCGATGCCCACGAGCTGCACGGGCAGCACGCCGAAGGTCACGAAGGCCGCCACCAGGCACAGGGCCCCGAGGATGCCGGGGATCGAGAGCCCCGGATGCAGGAACTCGATCACGATCAGCCCGAGGCCCAGGTAGAAGAACAGGAAGGAGAAGTCGGGAGAGAGCAGCGTGTGCAGGATGCTCGCTCCGATCCCCAGGCCTCGGTGCTCGAGCGTCGCCCCGGCCGTACGCAGCGTGACGGTCCGGCCGCCTCCCAGGGCAACCGTCCGTCCGTCGACGTCCTTCAACAGCTGGGTGATGTTCGGTGCCATCAGGTCGATCACGTTCATCTGCAGGGCATCGGTGGCCGAGATCGACACGGCCTGCGTGACGGCCTTCTGGGCCCAGGCGGCGTCCCGGTGATGCTCTTCAGCCAGGCTCTTGATGTACGCCGCGGCGTCATTGGTCACCTTCTTCTGCTCGATCGCGCCCGCCACGCCCACCGGATGGGCGGCCCCGATGTTCGTACCGGGCGCCATGGCCGCCACGGGGCAGCCCATCATGATGAACGTGCCGGCGGAGGCCGCTCTGGCCCCGGACGGCGAGACGTAGCAGACCACCGGGACGCGGGCGTTCGAGATCGCCTGGATGATCTGGCGCATCGAGGAGTCCAGCCCTCCGGGGGTATCGATGGTGAGCAACACCGCCTGGGCCGAAGAGCTCTCGGCGGCCCGAACACCCCCGGCGATGTAGTCGGCCATGAAGGGGTCGACCACGCCGTCCAGCCGGAGCTCCACCACCCGCGGGGCGGTCGTCTCCTGGGCCCATGCCCCGGCCGCGGGCGACGCGGCCAGGGCCAGTGCCGCAGCACCCAACACCGCAGCTCGCAGCCCCCGTTGCATGCATCCATCATCCCACCGAGGGGGGGCCGCCGGAAGCCGCGAACGGTCGACCGATGGGCGAACCGGGTGGGATGATGGATGCGGAGGTCGGAGGCAAGCTCGGGCCTCCCGGTCCCGCGTATATCCCGAAGGGAGAGGCCGAGTGAATGCTCGGGCCGAAGGTCCACTCCTCCCACGAGAGGAACAACAACTGGTGGAGGGCCTGCTGGCCGGCAACGAGGACGCTGTTCGCGCGCTGTACGCGAGGTTCTCGCGCCCCGTGTTCACACTCGGTCTCCGCCTGCTCGGCAGCGAGGAGTCGGCCGAGGAGCTCACCCAGGACGTCTTCCTCACCGCCTGGCGGAAGGCGGCCCGGTTCGACGCCACCCGCGGACGCCTGTCCACGTGGCTGATGACGATCGCGCACAACCTGGCCGTGGACCGACTGCGGCGGGAGACCGGGGTGACGCGGCCCACGCTGGTGCTGGTGGAGAAGATCCCGGAGGTCCCCTCTGCCGACGAGGAGGAGCCCCTGATGGAGCGGGACGTGGCCCTGCGCGCCCTGGAGGGTCTCTCCGACGCCGAGCGCCGACTCCTCGGCCGCGCGTACTTCGCCGGTCTGACCGCGCGGGAGATCGCCGAGGCGGACGGGATCCCGCTGGGTACGGTGAAGACGCGGCTGCGGACCGCGCTGATCAAGGTCCGCCGTGCCAACCAAGACAAGGAACGCCCGTGAACTGTCTCTCGATCCGTGAGCAACTGCCCGAGTTCGCCGTCGGCGTCCTGCCTCCCGAGGAGCGCATCGACGTCGAGCGACACCTGCAGTGGTGCGCCGGCTGCAGGAAGGAGGCCGGGGACCTCGGCGAGGCTGCGGCCACCTTCGGCCTCGCGTTGAGACCGGTCGACCCTCCCGGGGAGCTGGCCGACCGCGTGGTGAGCTCGGTCGCGCGCGCCTCGGCCAAGCCGGGAAGCAAACGCCGGTTGCGCGCCGTGGCCGCCTCGACGGTGGCGGCCGCGGTGGCCGTGGCGGGGCTGGGCTGGGGCGCCGTGATGGCCGGTCGGGCCGAGCGCTTCGGAGACCGGGCGGTTCGGGCCGAGCGGCAGAAGGCCGCCGCCCTGGCCCGGTTCAAGGATGTGCTCGGTCCCCATGGGCTCGCCCAGCTGCCGCAGGACCACACGGTCCTGGGACAGCTCGCCCCCGTGTCGCCGGCCCGGGTGGGGAGCGGTTGGGTGCTGCAGCTGCTCTCGCCGGCCAAGCTCGACTTCGTGATGGTGATCCTGAACGGGATCGATGCTCCGCCCTCCGACCTGCCCTTCCAGGTGCAGCTGCGCAACGCGGCCGGTCAGACCCTCAACGCCGGCAAGATCACCTCCCTGGATGCGGATGGCGGGGCCGAGGCGTACCGGCGGTTCGCGAACAAGGACCTCACCGGGTTCACCAACGTCATCGTGACCGACGCCCATGGGGACGTCGTGCTCCGCGGGACGGTGGACCAGTCGGCCGGCGGCTGAGCGGCAGCTGATCCCGGGGCCTCGGTCGGACGCTCGGTCCCGGACGCTCGGTCCGGGGACGGCATCCCGGATATCATGCGGCCCATGCCCGAGATGACCGACGTGGTGGGCATCGGCCTGGCCGGGGGACAGGGCATCCGAGCCCGGCCGCTCACGCTGAAGGCGCCCGGGTACCTCCGGTCGAAAGCGGCGATGTCCTTCCTGGGGCGCCGGTTGATCCGGTGGGTGATCCAGATCTTGTCGAGCGAGGGGATCAAGGACTACTACATCGTCGCCCACGGCAAGGAGAACCGGTACCAGATCAAGGTCATGATCGGGTACGGAGAGGCCTTCGGCGTGGACGTGAAGTACTCGCCGGTGAAGTACGACGCGCTGACCAGGGGCAGCGCCGATTCCACGCTCCGGATGCTCGAGCACTGGGACGTCAGCCGGACCGCGCTGATCTTCCCCACCGACTCGATCATCGACTTCGACCTCGGCCCCATGTTCCAGTCCCACGTGTCCACCGGCGCCGTGGCCACGATCGCCGCGATGACCCGGGAGCCCGACGAGGTGGCCGAGAAGTACGGGCTGATGCTGACCGAGCCGGACGGCCGGATCACCGACTTCGTGGAGAAACCGACCCTGGCCGAGCTGCGCGAGCACTTCCACGCCGAGACCGATGAGGCGTTCGTCCAGCTCCCACTGATGACCAACGCCGGCTTCTACCTCGTGGACGCCTCGGTGCTCCGGAGCCTCGCCGACGACCCCGCCGTGCGGGCCATGCGCGAGCGGAGGTTGGACTTCGGCAAGGACCTGCTGCCCTGGCTGGTCGAGAGCGGCCACCCCGTCTACGCCTTCCCCGTCCGCCGGATCGGCGACCTGGGCAACGTCCAGGACTACATCGAGACCATGACGGACGCCCTGCGGGGCAACTTCGAGTCGGTCGACCGGCTCCTCGGACCGCCGTTCGATCCGGAGCGTCACGTCTGGATCGCCCCCGAGTCGCTGGCCATGCGCGACTCGACCAGCGGGGCCACGCTGGCGGAGAAGATCGCCGACGGCTCGGTCCGGATCGGTCCCTCCGTGCGGATCGGACGGTTCTGCGAGATCCACCCCGGGGTGCGGATCGTGGAGTCGAACCTCGACGACGACATCGAGGTCCACCGCGATGCCGCCATCGAGCGCACCCAGATCCGCGACGGCGCCATCGTGGGGGCCGCGGCGCGGATCTCCGAGGCCGTGGTGGGCTCGATGTCCGAGGTCCGATCCGAGCCCTACAACCAGACCATGATCGAGGATGGGGTGGCGCTCGGCGACGAGGTGATCGTGTATCCGGGCGTGCACCTGTCCGGCGACGTATCCGTCTACCCGCGTCTCAAGCTCCCATCGGGG
>DASQQQ010000250.1:0-3659 GCA_035643355.1 Actinomycetota bacterium
CCAGCCGCAGGTGGATCGCATCGTGCGCCGGCTCCCCCAGGATCGTCAGACGATGTTCTTCTCCGCCACGCTGGACGGCACGGTGTCGCGGATCGCCGACGCCTACACGCGAGATGCGCGTCGACACGAGATCCAGAGCCAGATCCGCACCGTGGAAGAGGTGGAGCACCGGTTCCTGCCCGTGTCGGCCCAGCGGAAGGTGGACGCGCTCGTGGAGCTGCTGGAGAAGGACCGCGATCTCACCCTGGTCTTCGTCCGCACCAAGCGCGGCGCCGATCGCCTGCTGGCCAAGCTCAGGAGCCGGGGGATCGACGTGGAGGCGATGCACGGCGACATGACCCAGCCCGCCCGGCAGCGGGCCCTGGCCCGGTTCGAGTCCGGCCGCGTCAACGTCCTGGTGGCCACGGACGTGGCGGCCCGGGGTCTGGACCTGGACCGGATCAGCCACGTGGTGAACTTCGATCCTCCGCAGGACGACAAGGACTACGTCCACCGGGTGGGTCGCACCGCGCGTGCCGGGCGTACCGGCACCGGCGTGACCCTGGTCACCGCGGAGCAGCAGGGCGACGTCTCCCGGATGGCCGCCCGGCTGGACCTGGACGACGCCTTCGAGGCCGGGGGCATGAAGATGGCGCCACCCCGGGTCGTCTTCTCGGGCTCGGCGGGGGGGCGGCGCTCGTCCCTGCGTCGCCCTCGCCGGCGGTGAGGGCATCGGGGATCAGCTCGCCGGCTGATCGGCCAGGCGTGAACTGCTGCTCAGGCGATCCCACGGGCGGACGGCGTGGAACGGAACACCGGCGGTCGTCGCCGGCCGCCGGTGCCAGGATCGGGTCTTGCGGGCGTGGGGTCAGCTCACGGTGATCGTCTCGTGCATCCCCTGGCGGTAGTGGCCGGGGAGGTTGCAGATCACCACGTAGGTGCCGGGGTCGAGGTCCACGGTCAGGCTCTCGCTGCTGCCGCCCTCGATGTCCTCGACCTCGTCCACGGGCTCGATACCTTCGCCTTCCTCGTCGACATCGCCGTTCTCGTCGGTGGGGAGCTGATCCTCCGCCAGGTCCGTCTTGATGACGACGAACTCGTGCGTCTGCCCGGCGTCGTTCTTGATGTCGAACGTGTGCTCGCCCGAGGACAGGTCCGTCTTGCTGAGCGAGATCGAGTAATCCTTCTCTGTCGCCGTGACGTCCCCGCTGCTGCCGCTGCACCCCATCGCCGTTATCAGCAGCAGCGCCACGAGTGGTGCCACGAACCGTCGTACTCGCATGGGATCCTCCTCCTCGTTCGGGCCCCCATCCCGGACCACCGCAGTGTAGGCGGGTCGGCTCGCGTTGGGGACCGTCCGTGACCGATCCGTCATCCAACGGTCATGAGGGTGTCACCGTCGCGCTCGGCGCTCGTGACGGTTCCGTCATCCGTCTGGTCAGGGAAGGGGCGCCCGCCTACCATTCCCGCCATGCCCCGGCTGCTCGTGGTGGACGACGAACCGAGGATCGTGGACTTCGTCTCCCGTGCCCTGTCTTCGGAAGGGTTCCAGGTGGATGGTGCCTCGGACGGAGCCCAAGGCCTCGATCTGGCCCGGACCGGCCGGTACGAACTGGTGGTCCTGGACCTGCTGCTGCCCGAGCGCGACGGCGAGTCGGTGCTCCGAGAACTGATGGAGCAGCGTCCCGAGCAGCGGGTGCTGGTGCTCTCGGCCCTGTCCGACGTGGACCGGAAGGTCCGATGCCTGGAGCTCGGTGCATCGGACTACCTGCCCAAGCCGTTCGCCCTGGCCGAGCTGGTGGCCAGGATCCGGGCCAGGCTCCGGCAGCCCGCCTCCGGGCCGGACCAGCGGTTCCTCACGGTGGGAGGCGTGACCCTCGACCTCACCCGCCGGGTGGCGGCCTCCGGTGAGGCCGAGGCGGCGCTGTCCGAGCGGGAGTTCCTCCTGCTCCGGCACCTGATGATGAGGGGAGGCGACACGTGCAGCCGGCAGCGGTTGCTGCAGGACGTCTGGGGCTACACGTTCGATCCCGGCAGCAACGTCGTCGACGTCTGTGTGGGACGATTGCGGGCCAAGCTCGGCTCGGACGTGATCGAGACGGTGAGGAGTGTGGGGTATCGGTTCGCTGCTTCGTAGGCGATGGCTCGAGGTCGCCTGGGGGCTCTTCGCGGCCGCCAACGTGGTCGTGATGCTGCGGCTGACCAGCTGGGAGACCGTGCCCTTCCACCTCATCTGGGTGAGCCTGACGATCCTCTACGGGTACCGGGTGTGGAGCCTCGGCAGCACGATGGCGCTGCTCGCCATCGTTGCGTTGGTGACCGGCTTCGCGCTGTCCCGGAGCGTCCTCGGCACCCACGAGAGCTGGGACGAGGTCACCGAGGTGCCGCTCATGTCGGCGATGTTCATGGCGATGGTGTGGCACGCGCGGCGCCGGTTGGCGGCGATCGAGCGGGCCGAACGGCTGGCGCGCCGCGAGCACCGCATGCTCGAGGCGCAGCGGGAGTTCGTCCGCGATGCGTCGCACGTGGTGCGGACCCCCATCACCGTGGCCCACGGTCACGCCGAACTGATCCGAGGGTCCGCCGTCGATCCGCAGACCCGGGACGACGCGGACGTGATCGTGGACGAACTGGGCAAGCTGTCCCGCCTGTCCGAAGCGCTCCTGCTCCTCGCCGCGGCCGAGGACCGAGGTTTCCTCCGCCGGCGATCCGTGGCCCTGGAGCCCTTCCTGGCCCAGATGGCACGCCGGTGGCTGCCCGCCGCCGATCGGGATTGGCGGATCCAACCCGGGGCGACGGGGTCGGTGCAGGCCGATCCGGAGCGGCTCGAGATCGCCCTCGACGCGCTGATCGAGAACGCGGTGAAGGCGACGGCGCCGGGAGCGCGGATCTCGATCGCATGCCGTCGCGATGGGGACGAGCTCCTGTTCCAGGTGTCCGATGCCGGCGTGGGTATCCCCGCCGACGAGCTCCCCCGGATCTTCGAGCGGTTCGCGCGGGGGGAGCCCTCCGGCTGGGAACGGGCGGGTACCGGGCTGGGGCTGGCCCTGGTGAAGGCGATCGTGGAAGCGCATGGTGGCGATGTGGGGGTGCAGAGCCGCCCCGGCTCCGGAACCGTCTTCACGATCCGCCTCCCGGCCCCGGAACGGTCGGAAGAGGTGCTGCCCGGGGGGGCGGGGACCGTTCCCGCCCTGGGTGGGGTCCCCCACACCACGAGCGGCTGACCCTCCGAGGGCCCTTGGCTCCTGGTTCGGCGCCGCCGGGGCTGCAGTAGGCTGCAGGCGATGAGCCGCCGCATGCGGGCTCTCCGCAAGACGAGGCCCGGCCCGGGCGCCGAGCTGGTGGAGATCCCCGTCCCGGAGCCGGGCGAGGGAGAGGTGCTCCTGCGGGTGCACGCCACGTCGCTGTGCGGGACCGACCTGCATATCTACGAATGGAACGAGTGGGCCCAGGGGCGGATCGACCGTATCCCCATGACCTTCGGGCACGAGCTGGCGGGCTGGGTCGAGGCCGTGGGCCCCGAGGTCCATCACCTCCAGCCGGGGACGTTCGTCGCGGCCGAGACCCACATCGCCTGCGGCGTGTGCTCGCCCTGCCGAACCGGCCGGGCGCACATCTGCCGGAACCTCAGGATCCTCGGCGTCGACACGGACGGCGCGTTCGCCGAGTACGTCGTGGTC
>DASQQQ010000251.1:0-2087 GCA_035643355.1 Actinomycetota bacterium
GCCACGATCAGGTTGGCCCACATCGCGAGCATCACCACGACGCCGAGCATGTAGCCCGGCGGCGCCCCCCCCGCCCCCAGCGCGAGCACGTTGAAGAGGATGTGGGCCACGCCCCCGACGATCAGGCCCAGCGCCGCCCCGTTCACCAGCCCGACGAGCACCTCCTTGGCCGCCACCCTCCATCGGCGGGCCCGGCCCTCGCGGGTGAGCGCGAGCCGTCGCACCGTGACCGCCAGGCTCTGGGTCCCCGCGTTGCCGCCGAGCCCCGCGACCACGGGCATGATCCCCGCCAGGATGGCCATGGACGCGATCGTGCTCTCGAACAGGATGACCACGGTCGCCCCGAACGAGGCCGTCACGATGTTGAGCACCAGCCAGGGCAGCCGACTCTTTACGGCCTCCGCCCACTCGCCCTGGACCTCCTCTTCGGCACCCACACCCGCCAGCCGAAGCAGGTCCTCCGTCTGCTCCGCCTCGATCACGTCCATCACGTCGTCCCAGGTGATCCGGCCCAGGAGTACGTTGTTCGGACCAACCACCGGAACCGAGGGGACGTTGTAGCGCGCGATCAGCCGCCCCACCTCCTCCTGGTCCATGTCCACCGGGACGGTGACCACCGGTGGCTCCACCAGGTCCGTGAGCTTCCGGTCCGGCTCGTTCAGCACCAGGTCCTGGAGTGAGACCTGACCCTGCAGGCGGCGCAGCAGGTCGACGACGAAGATGTTGTAGAACTCGCCGCCGATCTCCCGGGCCTGCCGACGCACCTCCTGGATCGCCTCGCCCGCGGTCAGGTGGATCGAGATCGCCACCAGCTCGGTGGTCATGATCCCGCCAGCCGACTCTTCCGGGTACGCGAGCAGCTCCCGCAGCTCGACGGCGTCGACCGGGGCCAGGGTGGCCAGGACCCGGGCCTGGTCCTCCGGGGTGAGCCCCCCGATGATGTCGGCCGCGTCGTCGTTGCTGAGCTCGGCGATCAGCTCGCTGATCCGGTCGGGCTCCAGCGCCACGAGGATCTCCTCGGGATGCTGGTGCGCCTCCATCTCCGCGAGCGTTTCCGAGGCCAGCTCGGCGGGGAGCAGGTCGAGCAGCCGGACCCGGTCCTCCTCCTGCTCGAAGGACTCGATGAGGTCGGCGATGTCGCTCGGGTGGAGGTCCTCCAGGAACGCGCGGAGCTCGGTCTCCGAGTCGCTCGAAAGCAGCGCCTCCAGCCGGATCAACCGCGCCTGGAACTCGTCGACCTGCTGCAGCTCGGGCGTGCTCATGGCGCCCCTCCTCCGGCACGCTTCGGCCCCTGCTCGGCTCCCAGCGGCCGACTCTCGACGGCCGGACCGCCCGCGTGGTGGTCCGGCGACGATCGACGCACCGCCTCCGCAGCCGCCCGTGCGTCCGGCGCCTGCCCCGGCACGCCCATCGGCGGCACCGCCCCCGCCGACAGGATGTAGGTGAAGCCCTCCTCGACCGTGACGGGGAGCCGGATGATGCGCTCTTCGGGCACGATGATCAGGAACCCGGTCACGGGGTTCGGCGCCGTCGGCAGGAAGACGGTGAGACCGCTGCTCATCTTCTCCGCGAGGGCGCGGGGCGCCCGACCCGTGACGAATCCGAGCGTCCACTGACCGGCGCTCGGATACTCGAAGAGCACCACCTCCCGGAAGAACCGCCGCTCCTCGCCGCCGAACACACTGCCCACGATCCGGCGGGTCGCGTTGTAGAGACGGGAAACCACGGGCACGCGGTCGAGCGCAGCGTGCCACCATTCCAGAATCTGCGAGCCGACGGTCCGCTCGGCGAGCCAGCCCACCCCCAGGAGCAGGGCGAGAAGCAGGAGGAGACCGAGGCCCGGGATCGGGAACCCGATCAGCTGGTACACCGCGTTGCCGAGGATCCCGTCGACGGCGCGGAAGAGCCACCAGAGGATATAGGCGGTGACGCCGAGCGGGGCGATGACGATCAGGCCCGCGATCAGCCGGCGGCGCAAGAGCTTTCCGAGACCGTTCATCCGGGCCGCACCTCCCCCAGGATCCGCTCCTGGTGATGCCACATCTCGCTCCCCTCCCGCTCCTCCTCCGGATGATCCCAGCCGAGCA
>DASQQQ010000252.1:0-26332 GCA_035643355.1 Actinomycetota bacterium
ACGGCAGCATCCGCCTACCTGCGAGCTGATCCCCGGGGTCACCCCACGATCGCCCTCGAGGGCCGCATCGTTCGAGGCCGTTGCCGCGCCTCGAACCCCCGGATGGCGCTCCTGTGTCGGCTGATGCTACGGTCCCGCGAGCGAGGAGCGCAGATGCTGATCGAGGTCACGTGCATGTGCGGGTTCCAGGCTCGTGGGACCGAGGACGATGTGGTTGCCCAGATGCAGGCACACGGCTTGGCCGATCACGGTCAGGCGTCCTCGCGCGAGACGATCCTCCGGATGGCGATTCCGATCGGGGAGGGTCCGGAGGATGGCCGGCTCGGCTGAGTCCGACCGGCCGTACGTCGAGCTCTTCGTCCCCGCACTCACGAACGTGTCCTGGTCGACCGAGATCGTCGGCCAGACCCTCGAAGCTCTGTTCGTCTGTCTACGACCGGATGGCGCCCACCGCCTGCGGCCGATCCACGCGCCGGCCCTGCGCCTCGGGTGGCGCCCGGACCTGCAGCCGGCCGACGTGATCCTCGGGGCCGTCCGGCGGTACGGGCTCCGGCCGCTCCTGTTGCACTCGACCTCGTGGCGGTTCGAGGGAGCCCGCGTGTTCCTCACGTACGTCGCGGCCGTCGCTCCTCCCGACGAGCTCGATCAGTACCTCGTGGACGAGCCCGTCCGTCGCTCCGATCTGGCTCGGGGAGATGCGATGGGCGGGACGCCGGAGATCGGGCTCGCGCAGGTCGTCGAGCACGCCTTCCGTCACCTGTCGTGGCTGGTGAAGGACGACGCTGCCGTGCGAGAGGCTTTGTCGGACTGGGTGGGGTTCCTGGAGGCGTACGAGCCGGAGCCGTTCCGGGCCTTCGGGCCCGGCCTACCGACCTGAGGATCCAGTCTCAGCGGCGCTTGCGGGCCTTCCAGACGTCCTCGGTGGGCCAGCGCCGAGCCCACTCGGGGGTGACCCAGTCCAACCGCGAGGTGGCGCCCTCGGGGGCGCGGACCTCGATCAGATCCTCGACCTCGAGCCCGCACGAGCGGAGCAGGCGGATCATCTCTCCGTGCGGGAGTTGGAACTCGACCGAGTCCGACCACTCCAGCCGGTGCATCCCGAAGTGGTCGCGGAGCAGGCGCTCCTCGAGCGGGGCGTCCTCGTCCTCGGGCGCGCAGATCGTGACGAGGGGCGTGTGCCCGAGGAACATGAGGCGCCCGCCCGGCCGCAGGATGCGCGCGGCCTCCGGGATCCAGGCGTACGGGTCACACCAGATCGCGGCGCCGTACTCGGAGATCGCGAGGTCGAAGCTCTCGTCGGCGAACGGCGTTCGCTCGGCATCCCCGTGGATCAGCGGGAAGCGCAGGTCGAACTCGTCCTGGAACCGCCGGGCCGTCTCGAGCTGCTTCGGCGAGTTGTCGAGCCCGACCGGCCTGGCCCCGCGCCGGGCGAGCCAGACCGAGATGTAGCCGGTCCCGCACCCGAGCTCGACCGCGTCCAGCCCCTCGACGTCCTCGAGCATGCCGACGTCGGCCTCCGGCACGCCCCAGATGCCCCACGTCGGCTCGTCGCTCGCCCAGGCCTGGTGCCCCGGCTCGACGTACTCCTCTGCGAAGCCATCCCAGGCCGTCCGGTTCCTGAGCACGTGGTCCTGCGTCACGGGCAGGACGATACCTGGACGAGACCCAAGCGGATCGAGTGAGTGGTTGATCCCTCCGGCCGGCCACAGGATCATGGGTGTGTGGCTGCTGGGTCGAAGTTCACCAAGAGCAAGTCGAACAGTGGGACCGAGAAAGAGGGCCCTGGGCTGCTGCTCTCGGATGCGCGCTTCCAGGTGCCCAAGCTGGCCACGAAGCGACGCATACTCGAGATGATCGGCAAGACGGAGGCGTTCGGCATCCAGACCTTCGACGCCATCATGACGCCGGAGCCGGCGCCCCCGATTACCGCCGAAAACCGTTGACGGCTTGTTCCCCACGCTGCGACTCATCGAGATGAAGACGACGCGAAAGAGGATCCGTGACGAATCGCTCCTCGGGTTCTTCTTCGGTGCGACCGAGCGTGAGTACGACATGGCCAGGACACTCGGCGACCGGTACCTGTTCGCTTTCATCGTCCTAAACGACACGAACGATTACGGGCGGTCCTTTGCCGTCCTGCTTCCCCTCGATGAGGTCGAACGACGAACACAGAAGCGTCGGATCCAGTACCAAGTCAATTTCGGAGCGATCTCACCTCCGTAGGAGGTCCGAAGAAGGGCTGGGTGCTCTTGTTCGGCGACGAGTCCGACCTGCCGACGATCGAGCCGCTCAGCTAGAGGCCGATCCCTTGCTCGACCAACGGATTCAGGAGATGGATCCATGGACCCGGGATCGTGCGCCCGGTTGGCGAGGGTTCTGCCGGAACCCCAGTCCAGCGAACCGGCCTTCCGCATAGCCGACAGACACTACGTTCGACCCCTTCGGGATCCGGATCGTGTTGCTCGGTGACATCCTCGACGGTCTCGATCTCCGTGTCGGAGCCGTCGTAGTCCTGATCCCAACGGAGCGAGAGAGGATGTCCCTCGAGGCTCTCGTGGAAGACCTCTTCTGCTTCGTCCCGGTTTGGCGCACGGAAGAACGCTTCGATCGAGTAGAACTCGGTGCGGGTGGCGAGGACACGGAAGATCGGCACAGCTCTTACCTCACGACCTTCGCGAGCTGGGCGACTGCCTCTTCCTCCTCGTCTCCCTGCGTGTACGTGGTGGAGATCAGCCACGGGGTTCCCACGACGTTTCTGGGGTGGTTCCTGTGACGGTGAGGTCAACACCCATTCCTCGGCCTGCTGAGCGCTACTCAGCAGCACCGCCTCGGGGTCTGGATATCCATCGCTCGTCCAGAACGTGCCGACCCATACCTCGCTCGGCTCCTCGTGAAGAGAGGTGTCGACGAGACGAACGGAGAAGTCCCCCACGTCCCACGACCAGGAAACAGCGACTCGATGGCGCGTCCACGCTCGTTCGAGAGCAGCCAGGCCCACCGTTCCGTCTCCCGCTCGGCGGTCCGCTCCTCCGCATAGCGCTCGGGCAGAAACCGCGTGGCCATACCCTCCATAACGAGGAGAGCCCAGAACCTTGGGAGCGCAGAACGACGCATGGGTCTGTCTATCGCGGGCGAGCCTTCAACGTCTGTGAAGTCCGTCACAGTCCGGGGACGCTATCGATCCGAAGTCAGATCGTCAGATCCCTTGGCAGACTCAACCCGCATTTCGGAAGCGTGCATACCGCTCTTCAAGCAAGTCGGGGTCCGGTCGGTGTGAGCGCCGTCTTGGAACCCAGAGCTTCCTCCCCTGGATGCCCTGCAGGGCATGTTGAAGCGTGGGGCCGTCGTGTTCAGCGAGAACGTCGCGCCGGACTTCGACTTGATGCCGGGGCTGACGCCGACAACGAACGCATCGAACGCTCGATGGTGAATTGCGCACATGGCAATCCCGTTCGTCACCACCGGCTGGCCGCCCTCAGAATCCTCTTTGATGTGGGCGGCATACAGCAATTCCGGATGGCGGAGACGACACAGGGCGCATTGGCGCCGTACGCAGCAAGCACACGTCGTCGGAAATCGGGTTGGTGAAGCCGTCCGTGTACCACCGTCATGGCGTACTCGCGGCGCCTGATTTCATCGGGCCCTGTGAGTAGCACGTCCCTTGTCCAGTTCGCATCCATGATCGGATCGAGAGCAACGACGAACTGTTGTTCACTACGTTCTTCATCGATCAGCCACAGGGGGAAGACCACTTCGTAGAGTCCGGGGCTGACTCCCGCAGACCACGCGAGGGGCTTTCGAAGATCCTTAGCTGCTCGCAAGGCGTCGTTGTCTCGGAAGTGAGGGTCCGCTCCTCGCCATTTGTACCGCGGGTACCCATCCCGACCGATGTTGTCGTCATACGGCCGGTCTTCAGGGCGCTCCCGAAAGGTCGTCAGAATCGACAGCGCGGCGGTATGGCCCCGCACGACGCGGATTCCGCGCATGTTCTGCTCGAGGGAGATTCGCTGTCCGCGGAAGGTGAACTGTCGCAAGTCGGAGCGCTTGACCAGGCCCCCTGTGCGGGCCGTGAGCTCGGAGAGATAGGCGAACGCTGCCGCTCTGAGCTCGTCATCTTCATCGGCAATCCGCACGCGCGAAGTATGCCGCGACTACCCAGGCGGCTCAATCGCGTCCAAGAGGGAACGATCGCCATCACCCCCGGTGCTACCCTCAACGGGCCGATGAGCAGCCAGAACGAGGGAGGGGCGAGGACCGCCCTGGAACGGGAGCTGTACTGGGCGGAAGAGGCCACGCCGCGCTCGCGGATGGACATCTCCGAGGTCCGGGACGCCCTGCACGACTTCGCGGTGCTGATGCGCACCGACGAGACTCAGATGATCCCCCGGGGTGAGCCGAACCTGGCCGCGCGCAAGCGGTGGAAGCGCCAGCTCAAGCTCCGCCTCTTCCGGGTGATGCGCCCGATCAGTTGGCGGTACGACCGACTCCTGGCCGACCTTGGTGAGCTGACCGCGGCCCTGGCGGATCGGGTCGCGACCCTCGAGGCCGAGGTTTCCCGCCTCCGCACGGAGCGCCAGCCCGAGCGGGAGCCCGAGCCTCCTCGACCCGACGTCTCGGAGCCCACCTCGTGAGGATCGCGGTCTGCCATCCGCAGTCCCCCTTCGTCCGCGGGGGGGCCGAGACCCACACCGAGGCCGTCGTCCGCGCCCTGAAGGCCGCCGGCCACGAGGCCGAGATGGTCACGGTCGCCGGCAAGTGGTACCCGGCCACCGAGCTGGTGCACCAGATGGCCGTGTGGCGCTCGATCGACCTCTCCGAGTCCAACGGCCTGAAGATCGACGCGGTCATCGCCCTCAAGTTCCCCGCCTACCTGGTGCAGCACGAGCGGAAGATCGTCTGGTTGATCCACCAGCACCGCTCGGCCTACGAGCTGTGGGACCACCCCGAGTTCGCCGACCTCTCGAAGCAGGACGAGGGGCCGATCGTCCGCGACATGGTGTGGCAGTCGGACCGGGTCTCGCTCGGCGAGGCCAAGCGCATCTTCACGAACTCGAAGAACGTCCAGGATCGCCTGTGGAACACGCTCCGGCTGTCCTCGGAGGTCCTGTACCACCCCTCGCCCATCACCGAGGCGCTCCTCCAACGCGAGCCCGGGCCCTACGGCGACGCGATCGTGTTCCCCAGCCGGCTCGAGGCGCTGAAGCGCCAGCCGCTGGTGGTCGAGGCGATGCGCCACGTGAAGACCGACGTCCGCCTGGTGCTGGTCGGCTCGGGGCCCGACGAGCCGGCGATCCGCGAGCAGATCGCGAAGCTCGGGCTCGGCGACCGGGTCTCGCTCCAGATCGGCCTGCCCGACGAGCCCCTCCACCGCCTGTTCCTGGGCGCCCTCGGCGTCTACTACGGGCCGTTCGACGAGGACTACGGCTACGTCACGCTCGAGGGGTTCGCCGCCCACCGGCCGGTCGTCACCCTCACCGATAGCGGCGGCCCGCTCGAGTTCGTCGAGCAGGACGCCACCGGACTGGTCGTCCCGCCCGAGCCGACCTCGATCGCCCAGGCCTTCGACCGCCTCTACGCCGACCGGGCGCTGGCCAAGCGGCTGGGCGAGGCCGGCCACGAGACGATCCGGGCCACCGTGCCGAGCTGGCCCGGCGTCGTGGCCCGGCTCCTGGACTGAAGACATGGGCAACCCCGTCGTCGGCGCGGCCCGTCGGCTGTTCCGGTGGGACTACCAGATGGACCCGCGGATCGCGTGGCTCTCGCCGATGCCGCCCGCGCCCACCGGGATCGCCACCTACTCGAAGGCGGTGCTCGAGGGGCTCGACCGGATCCGCTTCGCGCGCGAGCACCACCGGATCCAGCCGGTCTGGCCGATCAAGCCCTCGCACGAGGGCGCGATCCCCTGGCACACGATGGCCGTGTACCACCTGGGGAACAACGTCGAGTTCCACCGGGACATCTACCGCCACGCGATCCAGACCCCGGGGCTCGTCGTCCTGCACGACCTGGCGCTGGACGATTTCGTCCGCGGCCTGGTCACGGGCGGCGATCCGCTCGGACACCAGGCTCGCCGGGAGGCGCTCGCGAACGGGCCGAGGCTCGAGGGGTTCGAGGACGCCCTGCGCAACGAGCCGCTCCGCCTGCCGTGGGCCGCGCACGTCGCCCGCCGGGCCCGGGGCATCGTGGTCCACGCCCCGTTCTGCGAGCGGTACCTGCGGGCGTTCGGGTGCCGCACGCCGGTCTACGTGGCGCCCCACCCGGTCCTCGAGCGCGACGAGGACGTCCGCCGCGCCGAGCGCCGGCGCGCGGTCCTGCGCGCCCCGCTCCAGGTCCAGGGGATGAGGACCCTGGTGGGGGCGTTCGGGGACCTGAACGCGGCCAAGCTGCTCGACGTGCTGTGCGAGGCCGTCCGCCGCCTGCCCGAGGACGTCCACCTGGTCCTGGTCGGCCGCCGGATCGAGGGCTACGACGTCGACGCGGTGGTCGGCGCGAGCGGACTCGGGGGCCGGGTGACGCTCCTGCCCGACGTCTCGGACGCGGACTTCCTGGGCTGGCTGTGCGCGGTGGACGTGGCCGTCGACCTCCGGTTCCCGCACCGGGGCGAGGTGAGCGGCTCGCTGGCCCGCGCGATGCAGTGCGGGCGGCCCACCGTGGTCTCGGCCACCGGGACGTACCTCGACGTGCCGGACGAATTCGTCCTTCGGGCCCCGCCCGGCCGGCCCGATCCTGACGCGGTGACCGCCGTGCTCCGGCGGCTGATCGAGGACGAGGGGCTCCGCGAGCGGATGGGCGCCGCGGCCCGGGCCCACACGGCCGAGCAGGCCCGTGGCGACCGGACCGCACACGTCTACTCCGCGGCCATCGAGGGCACGCTGGCGCTCCTGCGCGACCCCGGGCGGCGAGCGCTGGCCCGGTGGGCGGGGGCCCTGTCCGACCTCGGCGTCACCGAGGAGCACCTGGGCCGCGACTACGGCGTGAGCTACGCCCGGGCCCTGGACGAGTTCGAGCCTGGCGCAGGGCCCGTGGGGTCCGAGGCACCGACGGCAGGAGAGGGGCCGAGCTGAGCACGGCCGCGGACGAGGGGAGCGGGCTCGGCGATCGCGTGCTGGGCGCCGGGCGCCGTCTGGGCAGCCGGGCCGCCTACGAGGCCAAGACCCTCGTGGCCGCCTCCCCCCGGCTCACGGTGGCCGCGGCCCGGTGGCGGGGGCACGGGGAGGTGGTCGGGCCCGGGTCCGACATCCTGATCGAGGGCTACCCGCGCTCCGCCAACCAGTTCTCGGTGGCGGCCTTCCGGCTGGCGCAGGGCCGGCCGATGCGGGTGGCCCACCACACGCACGCGCCCGGCCACGTGCTGGCGGCCCTGCGTCTGCACGTCCCCGCGATCGTCCTGATCCGAGACCCGTGCGACTCGGTGCTCGAGTTCGTCCTGGTCCGTCCCACCCTGACCGTCCGGCAGGCGCTCCGAGGGTGGATCCGGTTCTACTCGGCCCTGCAGCCGCACCGGGCCCGGTTCGTGACCGGCCCCTTCTCCGAGGTGACTTCCGACTTCGGCGCAGTGATCCGGCGGGCGAACGAGCGCTTCGGCTCGGCGTTCGTGCCCTTCGACCACACCGAGGAGAACGTGCGCGAGTGCTTCCGGCAGATGGACGCCTACTGGGAGGGGCGGATCGGGGCCACCGAGGAGCTCGAACGGTACGTGGGCCGGCCCTCGGCCACCCGCGACCGGTGGAAGGACGACCTGCTCGAGACCTACCTCCGTCTGCCGAGCGCCCTCCGCTCGGGTGCCGAGGAGCTGTACCGGAACTTCGCCGGGGGAGCGTCGTGACCGCCCAACGATCGTCCGCCGCGAACCTCGGCTCCCTCGCCGCGGAGGGCAAGCGCCTGCTGCGCCGCGGCGCCTACGAGGCGAAGAGCCTGGTCGCCAGGTACCCGGCGCTGGCCCTTCCCATCGCTCGGCGCCGGCACGGGGTCCCGGTGGACGAGCGCACCCGCATCGTGATCGAGGGGTTCCCGAGGACCGGCACCTCGTTCGCGGTGGCCGCGTTCGACCTGGCCCAGGACGGCGGCGTCCCGATCGCCTGCCACGTCCACGCGCCGGCCCAGATCCTGGAGGGCATCCGCCGCGGCCTGCCGGTGGTGGCCGTGGTCCGCGAGCCCGAGGACACGGTCTTGTCGTTCATGATCCGCAACCCGCATCTGGAAGCGAGCACGTCGTTGCGTGGCTACCTGCGGTTCTACGAGCCGCTCCGCCCCCACCTCGGCCGCATCGTGGTCGGCACGTTCCCGCAGGTGACGGCGGACATGGGCGCGGTCATCCGGCGGGTGAACGAGCGGTTCGGCACCGGGTTCGCTTCCTTCGAACCCACGGAGGACAACGTCCGCCGGTGCTTCGAGGCGATCGAGGCCGACTACCGCAAGCGGCTCCCCGAGGGCGAGGCGCTCGAGCGCGAGGTCGCCCGCCCCTCGGCCTGGCGCCGGGAGCGGAAGGAGGAGCTCCGAGCGGCCTATCGCTCGCCGTCGACCGCGCGTCTCCGCGCCCGCGCCGAGCGGGTCTTCCAGGCGTTCGCCGATGCCGCCGGCACCGGCGACCCATGACACGCATCCTCATCGAGACGTTGCTGGCGGCCCAACCGGTGGATCCGGACCGGCATCTGGATCATGCGCGCATGCAGCGGTTCACGGCGATCCTGGACGAGCTTCCGCCGGTCGTCGTCTTCGACACGCCGGAAGGGATGCTGCTGGCCGATGGGTACCACCGCCTGGCCGCGGCCAGGCGGCTGGGACGCGATTCCCTCGAGGCAGAGATCAAACGAGGGACCCGACACGACGCGCTCCGGTGGGCCGCCCAAAACGCCGCGGCCGAGCGGGGGATCAGCGAGGGAGAAGCCCTTGGGCACATCGAGCGACACCGCGGCGGTCGAAGGCCGGACTCGAAGGGAGCGGGGGAGGTTGGGCGTGGATCGCGGTAGCTCGGCGGGACGCCTGGCCGCCCGCTCCATCTACGAAGCGGGCACGCTCGTCGGGCGGTGGCCGAGCGTGGCCCTCCCGGTCGCCCGGTGGCGCGGCCACGGCGAGCCGCTCGACACGCACACCGAGCTGGTGGTCGAGGGCTTCCCCCGGTCCTCGAACTCGTTGACCGTGGCCATGATCCGGGCCGCCCAGCCCGAGGGCATCCGCATCGCCCACCACGTCCACGCGCCGAGCCACGTCCTGGAGTCCGTGCGGAGGCGGTTGCCCACGCTCGTGATGATCCGCGAGCCGGAGGACGCGGTGGTGGAGCTCGCCCTGCTGAAACCGGCGATCACCGTGGCCCAGGCGCTCCGCGGCTGGGTGCGGTTCTACGGACCGCTGGAAGGCCATCGCCGCGAGTTCGTGGTCGCTCGGGCCGAGGAGATCCCGCTGCACGTGGGCCGGGTGGTGGATCGCCTCAACGAGCGGTTCGGCACCGACCTCCTCCCGCCGGACGTCGGACCCGAGGATCTGGGGCGGGCGGAGGCGGATACCGAGGGGTACTGGACGGGACGCTCGGGCCCCGGGCTCCCGCTGATCGGTCGTACCGAGGCTCGCGATGTGGGAGCTGTCGGCGGGGCCGGCCAAGCCGGCGAAGGAGCGGATGCCGCCGACCAGGCCGAGCGCCGGGCCCTGCACCGGGCCTACGCCGAACGACGGCTCACGCGCCTCCGATCCCGCGCCGAGCGCCTCCACGAGACCCTCACGGGCGGCCTCCCCGACCTGGGCTGATCCGCCGGGGGCCGACGGTAGACTTGGCCGGTACCCCCGATGGCAACCCGATCCGCATGAGAGGAGCCATGGCCGCCGACGCCGTCACGGCCGTCACCGTCCGCACCTCCGAGCCCCCGCGGCTCCGGATGATCGATCGCATGCGTGCGGTGCATTCGCACCGGGAGATCCTCATGAACCTGGTGCGCAAGGAGCTGAAGGTCAAGTACGCGCACTCGCTCCTGGGCGCGATCTGGTCGCTGCTCAACCCGCTCGTGTTCCTCGCTGTGTTCACGTTCGTATCGAAGGTACTCGGAAGCGCGATTCCGCACTATGCCGTGTACCTGCTCTCCGGCCTGCTGGCATGGAACCTGTTCTCGGTGTCCTTGCTCACCGGCGCCCGATCGGTGGTGGACAACGCGAACCTGGTGAAGAAGGTGGCCTTCCCGCGAGAGATCCTGCCGTTGTCCTCGGTTGGCGTGGCCCTGGTCGACTACGTGCTGCAGATGGCGGTGCTACTCCTCTTCATCGTCGCCAGCGGCTATGGCTTCCACGTGCCCGAGCTGGCGCTGTTCCCGCTGGCCTTCGTCACGGTCCTGGTGTTCACGGTGGCGATGACGTTCTGGATGGCCGCTCTCAACGTGCGGTACCGGGACGTGCAGCACCTGCTGAACGTGGGGCTGCTGGTGTGGTTCTGGGCCACGCCGATCGTCTACGGGAGCTGGCAGGTCCAAAACATGCTGGGTAACCGGGCCATCTGGGGCATGTCCTTATTCGACCTGTACTTCGTGAACCCCCTGACGCCGATCACGCTCGCGCTGCAGCGGTCCTTGTACGCGTTCGTCTCACCCCTCTCGGGCGGGCAGCCGGTGCCGGTCCTGGCCCACGTGAGCCTGCCGTGGAGCGCGATCGTGACCGGCCTCGTCCTGGTCGGCTCGATGCTGTTGCTCCGCCTCACCTGGGGCACGTTCTTCCACCTGTCCGGGGACTTCGCGGAGGAGCTGTGACCGCGGCGATCGAGGTCGACCACGTCTCGAAGAAGTTCCGGCTGTTCCGGGAGCGCCCGACCTCGATCAAGCAGCGGATCCTCACGTCGCGCTCGCGGGCCGAGGACTTCTGGGCCCTCCGGGACATCACCTTCGATATCCCGGAGGGCTCCACGCTCGGGCTGATCGGGCACAACGGCTCGGGCAAGACCACCTTGCTGAAGATCGTGGCCGGGATCCTGCGCCCCACCGCGGGCACGGTCCGGCAGCGGGGCCGGCTGGCCGCGCTGCTCGAACTCGGCGCGGGCTTCCATCCCGAGCTCACGGGCAAGGAGAACGTCTATCTGAACGCCTCGTTCCTGGGCCTGTCCCGGCGGGAGACCGACCGGGCCTACGACGGCATCGTCGACTTCGCCGAGCTCGAGGGGTTCATGGACAACATGGTGAAGTTCTACTCCTCGGGCATGCTGGTCCGGCTGGGCTTCGCGGTGGCCGTGCACGTGGACCCGGAGGTCCTGCTGATCGACGAGGTCTTGGCGGTGGGGGACGAGGCCTTCCAGGCCAAGTGCCTGGACCGGATCGGCCGGTTCCAGCGCGAGGGCCGCACGATCGTCCTGGTGACCCACGCGCTTGACACCGTGCGCTCGATCTGCCACCGAGCCGCGATGCTGCACCACGGCTCGCTCCACGCGATCGGCGCGCCCGACGACGTGGTCCGCGAGATGCGCTACGTGCTGCTCGGTGTGACCGATCCCCGCTTCGTGCCCGAGGAGGGCACCCGCGAGGCCGAGATCGCCTCGGTCGAGATCGTGCGGGCCGACGGCAAGAGCGAGGGGCCGGTGCTGAAGGGCGATCCGCTCACGATCCAGGTGGACGTCCGCACGAACCAGCCGGTGGACGACCTGGACGTCGACTTCCAGGTGCTGGACGGGGCCACGAACCACGCGGTGCTGGGCGCCCGGACCTCCCAGGACGGCTCGCCGATCGAGCGGTTCGACGGCAAGAAGCGCGTCCTCTTCCGGATCGGCGCGTTCCCGTACACCGCCGGCAAGTACTGGGTGACGATCGGTCTGTCCTCGCGCGAGACGGGGAAGCTGTACCACGTGCAGACGCAGCGGTACCTGTTCGAGGTGATCGAGGCTCCCCGGGTGCAGGAGGTCCTGGACGTGCCGGTCCAGAGCGTCGTGGAAGACCTGTAGGTGGAGGGCCTGTAGATGGACCCGGTCCCCGTCACACCCCCCCAGGCGCCCGAGCGCCGTGGGGCTCACGAAGGGAACACGCTCATGCTGATCGTCCTGATCCTCGTCTCGGTGACGCTCGCCGCCGTGGCTCAGCTCACGCTGAAGCACGGCATGAACCAGGTCACGGCGCGGACCGGCGTGCTGGAGCTGACCGGCGAGTCGGCCCGCTCGGTGGTCATCACGCCTGCGGTCTGGATCGGCCTGGTCCTGTTCGGGCTGTCCGCGGTGGTGTGGCTCGGCGTGCTGTCGCGGACGTCCCTGTCGTTCGCGTACCCGTTCGCGGCGATCACGTACGTGCTGATCCTGCTGTTCGACAAGCTGGTCCTGGACGAGGCGGTCCCGCCGCTGCGCTGGGCCGGGGTGGCGTTCATCGCGATCGGCATCTTCCTGGTCTCCCGGACGCCCAGCGGCTGAGATGGCCGGCCCCCCCCATGCCGAGCTCGCCGTGGTGATCGTGAACTACGACGCGGGCGAGTACCTGGAGCGGTGCCTGGCCTCGCTGGAGCGGCACCGGGGCGACCTGGAGGTCGACGTCCTGGTGATCGACAACGCCTCGCACGACGGCAGCCCTCTCGCGGCCCGGTCCGCGCACCCCTGGGTCCGGCTGATCGAGAACCCGGTCAACCGGTTCCTGTCGCCGGCCTGGAACCAGGGCGCCGCCGAGACCCGCGCGCCCTTCCTGCTGTTCCTGAACCCGGACACCGAGTGGTGGCAGGGGACGCTCGAGGACTACGTGGAGGAGGCTCGGCGGCATCCGAACGCCGGCATCGTGGGGCCCGTGGTGCGCAACCTCGACGGGACCGTGTACCCGAGCGGCCGGGTGTTCCCGGCTGTGGTCGACGCCGTGGCCCACGCCTTCCTGGGGACGCTGATGCCGCGGAACCGGTTCACCCGCCGCTACCAGCTCGAGGGCTGGGACCGGAGCACCGAGCGCGACGTGGACTGGGTCTCCGGCTGCTGCATGCTCATGCCGCGCAAGGCCTTCGAGGCCGTCGGGGGGTTCGACGAGTCGTTCCTGCTCTACGGCGAGGAGCTGGACATCGCCACCCGCTTGCGCCGCAGCGGATGGAGCGTGCTCTTCACGCCCCGGGTGGAGGTCGTGCACGCGATCGGCGTGTCCACCGGCCGGTCGCGGGCCATGCTGGTCCGCCACTCGCAGAGCATCTACCGCTACTACCGCAAGCACCGCGCCCCGGGCTGGCGACGGCTGACGCTGCCGCTCGCGTGGGTGGTGTTGCGCCTGCGGGCCGAGGTGGAGTGGCTGCGCGCGGGGCCGCGGTCGTGAAGGCGATCGTGCTGGTGGGGGGCGAGGGCACCCGGCTCCGTCCGCTCACCGAGACGATCCCCAAGCCTCTGCTCCCGCTGATGGACCGGCCCTCCCTGGACCACGTCCTGGACCACCTGGCGCGGCACGGCGTGCACGAGGTGGTGCTCTCCTCCTCGTACCTCGAGTCCACCTTCCACGCGTTCATCGAGTCGCGCCGGGGCGACCCCTCGATCACCTGGATCACCGAGGAGGCGCCCCTCGGCACCGGGGGAGCCGTGATCAACGCCCTGGGAACCGTGGATGACGAGCCGGTCTTCGCCCTCAACGGCGACATCCTGACCGACCTGGACCTCACCGCGATGCTCGCCTTCCACCGGCAGCGGGGGGCCGCCGCCACGATCGCGCTCCACCGCGTGGAGGACGCCCGGCCCTTCGGCCTGGTCCTCACCGAGCCCGAAGGGCGGGTGCTCGAGTTCCGCGAGAAGCCCCAGGAGCTCGTCCCCGGCGAGATCAACGCCGGCACGTACGTGCTCGACCCGCGGGTGATCCGAGACTGGCCCACGGGACGGGCCATCTCGATCGAGCGGGAGATCTTCCCCGAGCTGATCCGTGCCGGGCGCCCGCTGTTCGGGTTCGCCTCCGACGCCTACTGGCTCGACCTGGGCACCCCGGAGAAGTACCTGCAGGCCCACTTCGACATCCTGGAGGGGCGGGTGGGATTCGAGCCGCCGTTCCCCTCGCCGTACGTGGCGGAGGACGCGGAGATCGACCTGCGATCGCACCTGGGCCGATGGGTCGTGATCGGGACCGGCGCCTCGGTGGGACCGGACGCGCAGGTGGACGACAGCGTGCTGCACCCCGGGGCGCGCGTCGAGGCCGGGGCCAGGGTGGTCGGCTCGATCCTGGGCCCGAGCTCGGTGGTGGGGGCCGGGGCCACCGTGATCGACTCCGCCCTGGCCGAGCGGGCGCGCGTCCCGCCCGGGCTGCCGGCTCGGGGCCTGCGGCTTTCGGCGGGACGGGAGGCTGCCGCTCCAGAGGGGGCTTGACGGGCCCACCGGGGTGGCGTGTAGGGTGCGGGCGCGTTCCCGGCCAACCTTCCCATCATGATCCGACGAGCCCTGATCGCCGCTCTGAGCCTGGCCCTGCTCCTGGCCCCGGCCGTCCCCGCCGGCGCCGCCGACTCCTTCACGTTCTTCGGATCCGGATGGGGGCACGGCCTGGGCCTGTCGCAGTGGGGGGCCTACGGTCTCTCGGAGCAGGGCTGGGGGACCGGTCGTATCCTCACGCACTTCTACTCGGGGACGCGGGTGACCAGCGAGGCCCAGCCTCCGCGCCTGGTGCGGGTGGGGCTGGCCCAGGGCAGGGCCCGGTTCCGCCTGAGCGCGCTGGGCGGTGCGGTCGATCTCCGGCTGGGCGATCGCGATCCCGCCAGCACCATCGCCACGATCCCCGACGGTGAGACCTGGACCGTCCGCCTGGTCCAGGGTAGCTACCGCCTGATCGACGCCACCGGCACCGCGGTGGGGGACCCGGTGGGGGGCACGGCCATGAACCTGTACGCGGTCTTCGAACCGAACGGCGCGGTGCTCAAGGTCCCGGAGACCGGTCATACCTACGCCCACGGCTGGCTCGAGTTCAACATCTACGGCTGTGCGACCACGTGCGTCATGCGGCTGGTCCTGGCGGTGGCTCCCCAGCCGTACCTCTACGGGATCGGGGAGGTGCCCAGCAGCTGGCCGACGGCATCCCTGCGGGCACAGGCCATCGCGGCCCGCACGTACGCGTTCCGCAAGATCCGGTCCACCGGTCAGCATCGTCCCGGCTGCAACTGCGCCTTGTTCGCGAGCCCGATCGACCAGGTCTACGTGGGCTACGACAAGGAAGCCGGCTATCTGGGCGACCGGTGGGTGGCCGCGGTGGACGCGACCAAGGATCGGGTCGTGACGTATCGGGGCACGCTGATCGAGGCCTACTACAGCGCGTCCAGCGGTGGGTTCACCGAGAACAACGAGAACGTCTGGGGGGGCACCCCCGTCCCGTACCTGCGGGGCGTGTGCGACCCCGGTGACTACACCATCGCGAACCCCAACGCGGTATGGAAGACGGTCCTGACCGCCAAACAGGTCACGGCGCGCCTGGGCCTGGGGATCGGCCGGGTCACGGGGTTCGGCGAGACGGTCCGCGGCGTGTCCGGGCGCATCGTCAGCGTGATCGTCAAGGGCACCACGGGGCGTGCCTCGGTGGCTGGAGGCACGCTGCGCGCCGCGCTCGGCCTGCCCGACGATCGGGTCTGGATCAACCACAACCGCCAGGTGACCGGCACGATCCGGCAGAAGTACGACGCCATCGACTGCCGGTCCGGCCTGCCCACCTCCAGACGGGTCCGAGTGGCCGGTGGGGCGCGCCAGGTCTTCCAGCTCGGCACGATCTTCGCCAAGGACGGCATCGGCGCCCACGAGGTCCGGGGCACGGTCCTGGCCTTCTACCGCAAGCACGGAGGTCCCCGCGGGTCCCTGGGCTTCCCCATCACCGACACCCACCGGCTGAAGAACGGGAACACGCGCTCGCGGTTCGAGCACGGCACCGTGACCTGCCGACCGTCGGGCTCCTGCTGGCGCTCGTAGCTCGAGCGCAGGGCCGCGCCGCTACGGGTTCAGGGTGGACCAGTCGTAGGTCGAGGGGATCGGCGTGGGTTCCTGGGCGCTGGTCCCGAAGGTGAGGACCACGACGTCGTGGTCGGCCAACGCAACGTCGCGAGGGCTGCCGGTGATCGGCGAGCCGTTCACGTAGGCCCTGATTCGCTCGGCACCCGAGTCGCAGTACCCGCCGAGACAGGTCCGGGTCAGCCGCACCCCCCACACGTCGAACACGTTGCCCACCGTGAACGTGCGCTGGGTGGCGGACTCGACGTGGAACACGCCGCCGCTCTCGTGCGTGTGCAGCGGCGATTCCACGCCGGAGGCCAGACCGATGTCGGCCGGGACCGGCTCCGCGGAACCCTTCACGAAGATCTGCAGGTCCACGTGGATGTGCTCGGCGCCGCCGGCGGCCGGCAGGTCGAGCCGGTCCAGCCGGGCCCCGACCTGCGCCGTGTTGGCCGGCCACGGGGCCGTGTCCTTCAACAACCCGGGGAGGGGACCGCTCGGCGTCGAGCGGGGGCCCATCACCAGGATGATGATCGACACGGAGACGGCGCTGATCCCCACCAGGATCAGGTAGGTGCGGACGAACCGTCGACGCTTGGCGCGCTTGCGCTCCTGCTCCCGGCGCTGCCGCGCGAGCTCCTTGTGCTCCGCGCGTCGGGATCGAGCCCCCTCCTCCACCGCGGTGGCGGTGCCCCCGCCCGGGGGACGGGATCCGCGCGACCTGCGGCGCTTCTTGGCCATGTCGGCTAGCCTTGGAAGCTCGACCAGTCGAACGTGGGCAGGGGCTGGGGCACCTGCGCGGCGGTCCCGAACGCGACCACGACATCGTCGTGCTCCTTCAGCGGGACCGACCGGGGGTTGCTCTGCACCGGCCTCCCGTTCAGGAACACCCGGAGCTGCTGGTCACCCTCGGTGCAGTACCCGCCCAGGCAGGAGCTGGTGAGGCGGACGCCCCACACGTCGAAGAACTCGCCGAGCGTGGGGCTGAAGCTGGGATTGCCGCTCTCGATGTGGATCACGCCGGTGGTGTCGTGGGTGTGCAGGGGCGAGGCGGTGGAGACCGCGAGCCCGATGTCGGCCGGCACCGTGACCGGCGAGCCGTCCACCGAGATCGCCAGGAAGGCGTGGTGGTGCAGGGCCCCACCCTCCGGCGGCAGCCCCAACACGCGCAGCCGCTGGCCCAGGTCCTGCGTGTTCGCCGGCCAGGGGGCCTTGGAGTCGAGCACGCCGGCCAGCTGGCCGGGCGTGGCGGTGCTCGAGGGCGATCTGGTGGAGACGACGGCCACCACGGCCGCCCCCACGATCACCACCGCGGCGATCACCGCGAGCCGTCGGTTCCGGCGGGTCCGCGCCATCTTGCGCTGGAGCTCGAGCCGTTCCCGCCGGGCCTGCTCCCGACGCTCGGCCTTCGTCATGCGCCCCTGGTTGGTGCCTCGGTTCGTCCCCTGCTTGGCCACGATGCTCCTTCCCTCCGCGGGTGGCCGCGAGGGTCCCAGGATATCGGGTGGGGCCCTCGTTGCTCCGGACCACCGAGCTCCCTATGCTTCGGTCGGTCTTCCCCGTGGTGCCCCGAGGGCCCGCACCGGGGCCGTGTCGAGCGGTCGAAGGGGGCGTGCATGGTAGGGACGCGGGAACGACGAGCGGCCGGGCTCGACGGCTTGTTCCACATCACCGAGCGAGGATCCACGGTCAGGACGGAGATCGTGGCCGGGCTGGCGACCTGGCTGACGATGGCCTACATCCTGTTCGTCAACCCGGCCATCCTCGGATCGGTCCAGGACCACACCGGCACCTCGCTGCCGTTCGGACAGGTCCTCACGGTGACGGCCCTCACGGCCGGGGTGATGACCATCCTGATGGGGGTGGTTGGGAACTACCCGTTCGCGATGGCCGCGGGGTTGGGCCTGAACGCGTTCGTGGCGTTCACGCTCGTGAGCGGGTACGGCCTGTCCTGGCCCGACGCGATGGGCGTGATCGTGATCGAGGGACTGGTGATCGCCGCCCTGGTCCTCACGGGGTTCCGGGAGGCGGTGCTGAACGCCATCCCGATGGACCTGAAGCGGGCGATCGGGATCGGGATCGGTCTGTTCATCGCGTTCATCGGGCTGGTGAACGCCGGTGTGGTGATCCATCCGCGGGGTGGGACGATCGTGACCCTCAACCCGGATCTCACCACGCTGAGGATGCTGACGTTCGTGATCGGCTTGGGGCTGACGGCGGGGCTGGTGGCGCGGAAGATGCGCGGGGCGCTGCTGATCGGGATCGTGGCCACCACGGTGGTGGCCATCGCGATCAACGAGATCTGGGGGCACTCGAGGATCTGGCAGACGGTGGGTCCCGGCGTCGCGCAGATCCCGTCGAGGATCGTGGAGTCGCCGGACTTCAGCCTCCTGGGCAACTTCTCGATCGCCGGGGTGTTCGACGCGCTGCCGTTCTTCACCGCGATCGCCGTGATCCTCTCGGTGATGCTGTCGGACTTCTTCGACACGATGGGGACCGTGATCGGCATCGGCGGGGAGGGCAAGCTCCTGGATCGAGAAGGCAGGCTGCCCGGGATCGGGAAGGTCCTGTTCATCGACTCGCTGGGGGCTGCCGCCGGAGGAGCCGCCTCGGCCTCCTCGAACACCACCTACATCGAGAGCGCGGCCGGCGTGTCCGAGGGAGGTCGGACCGGCCTCACCTCGGTGGTGGTCGGGATCCTGTTCCTGCTGGCGGTCTTCCTGTCGCCGCTCGCCGAGGTCATCCCGCCCGAGGCGACCGCGCCGGTCCTGGTGATCGTCGGCTACTTCATGATGACGATCGTCCGCGACATCGAGTGGAGCGACCCGACCCTGGGGATCCCCGCGCTCCTGACGATAATCGTCATGCCGTTCACGTACAGCATCACGAACGGCGTGGGCGCCGGCTTCGTGTCGTATACGGTGATCGAGCTGCTGCGGGGCCGGTGGCGGAAGGTGCACCCGCTCCTGTACGTCGTGTCCGCGATCTTCGTCTGGTACTTCGTGCGAGGGCTCCTGGCCTAGGGTCTGGCTGCACGCGGTCGAGGGCCCCGGCGGGAACTCCGGGGCCTTCGCTCCCCCCGGCCTCCGCTCCCCGTCGGGGGCCCGGGGCCGCCGGGGCTACCGGAAGTCGGCGAGGTGCCCGAGGTCGATTTCCGCGCGCGGGGCCGGCCGCCCGTCCGGCATCGGTCCCACCGCCACCGTGCCGAGCGCGCGCCACTCGTCGCCCATGCCGAGGACCGCCCGGGTCTCCTCCTGGCAGAACAGGGTCGAGGAGATCCAGCACGAGGCCAGTCCCTGCGCATGCAGGGCCAGCAGGAGGTTCTGGATCGCCGCCCCTCCCGACAGCAGGAACATCTCCCGCTCGGCGGTTGCGCGCTCCCGGTCGGGGTACGGGTGCGCGCCGCGGAACCGCACCCACGGGACGATCAAGACCGGCGCCCCGCCCAGCACCGCGTCGCTGCGGGCGATCCGCCGCGCGATCGTGTCCTCGGGCGTGCCGTCACCCCGCAGGTCGGCGCGCCAGGCCTCGGCGATCGCGCCGAGCAGGGCGCGCCGGGACGGGGCCGACGCCAACACCGTGAAGCTCCAGGGTCGGGTGTGGTGAGGAGCCGGCGCGGTGCACGCCGCCCGCACCGCCTCCTCCAGCGCGGGTCGGGCCACGTCCCCGGGTCCGAAGGAACGGATGGTCCGCCTCGCCGAGATCGACACCAGCGGCGACTCCCGGAACAGGTCTTCCTCCGGCGGGCGGATCAGGTCCGCGGCCTCGCCGTCCTCGGCCTCGGCGTGGATCCCCCGGACCACCGCGACCGGCACCCGGTCGGCCTTGCCCATCACCAGCCCGCTGGCCGCGGCCACCTCGTCCGCCAGGGCCACCACCGTGGCCTCCAGGATCCGTCCCGTGTGATCGGGCCGCCCCCGGAGGTCGACCAGCGCCGGGAGCCCGGCGCACCCGATCGCCACGTTCAGCAGCCCCCGCCGCCAGGCCCGTCCGAAGGTGTCGGTGATGACCACCCCCACCGGAGCCCCGAACGCCGCGGAGATCCCCTCGCGGAGCCGCCGGGCGGACCGGTCTGGATCCTCGGGCAGCAGGGTGAGCAGCCCCGGCTCCACGTTCGAGGCATCGACCCCCGCGTTGGCGCAGACGAAGCCGTGCCGCGTCTCGGCGACCACCAGCTCCTCCCGGCGGGCCACCACGCGCCGCGTCTCGCGCTCCACCCAGGCCGCCCGCCCACCGCCCTCCTCGGGGACCACGCGTCCCTCGGCCTTGGACACGATCTTCTGCGTGACCGCGATCACGTCGCCGTCGCGGAGGCCCACCGCGCGCAGGGCCGGCGTGAGGACGACGATCAGGTCGTCTCCCGGCCGGACCTCGGGGATCCCCGGGACGGGCAGGACCTCCACGCTCACCGGGCCCTCACCGCAGCAGATCCAGAGCGGTGCGGGCCAGCTCGGTCGTGACGCGGTCGTCGCGCATGATCGTGTCGGTCACGGCCACGCGGATCCCGAGTCGCTCCTCGATCTTCGGGGCCAGATCCCGATCGGCGCCGTCGACCACCCAGCCGGTCAACAGCCCTTCGTAGGCCTTCGCCGCCCCAAGGGCGCTGACCTCCAGGCCGACCACCGGCATCAGCTTGTCCGCCATGCCGGCCAGGACGGTTCCGCCCACGATCGGCGAGATGCCCACCACACGATCGGAGCGCTCCCACAGCGCGTCCCGGATGCCCGGCACCGCCAGGATGGGGCCGATCGAGACCACCGGGTTCGATGGGCAGATCACCACGGCGTCGGCGGTGCGGATCGCCTCCAGGACCCCCGGAGCGGGCCGAGCACGGATCGCTCCCTCGAACCGGACCGCTCGCACCGGCGGCTCGGCCCCACGGCGGACCCAGTACTCCTGGAAGTGGACGTCGTGCCGCAGCGCGTCGGGCTCCTGGATCTGCACCATCGTGGTCACCGGATCGTCGCTCATGGGCAGGACCGTCCACGGGAGCTCGAAGGCCTCGACCACCGCCGCGGCCGCCGCCGTGAGGGTCCACCCCTCGCGGAGCAGCTCGGTCCGGTACAGGTGGGTGGCCAGGTCACGGTCCCCGAGGGCGAACCAGGTGGGAAGCATGTTCTGAGCCTCGAGCTCGTCGCGGACCCGGAAGGTTTCGTCGCCCCGACCCCAGCCGCGCTCCCGGTCCATCCCTCCGGCCAGCCAGTACACGACCGAATCCAGGTCCGGGCTCACGTGCAGTCCCCACAGCTCGATGTCGTCGGCGGTGTTCACGATCACGGTGAGGCCGTGCCCCTCGTCGAAGGCCAGCCGCTGCAGCCCACGCAGGAGCTTCCCCGCCCCCACGCCCCCAGCCAGCGCCACCAGTTCCACGGCCGATAGCGTAGTAGGCTCCCCCGGTATGGCGGACGCCATCTCCCACCAGACCCGACGGGCCCTGGCGCGCGCCGAAGCCGGCAAGGCGCTGTCGGTCCCGGAGGCGGAGGCGTTGCTGTCCGCCCGCGGACCTGAGCTGCGGCGCCTGATGGAGGTGGCGGCCCGCCTTCGAGACCTGGGCCACGGCTCGGTCGTCACCTACTCGCCCAAGGTGTTCATCCCGCTCACGATGCTGTGCCGCGACCACTGCCACTACTGCACCTTCGCCAAGCCGCCGGCGCATCTCGAGCAGCCGTTCCTGTCCCCCGAGGAGGTGGTGGCGATCGCCCGGGCCGGGCGGGACCTCGGCTGCAAGGAGGCCCTGTTCACCCTGGGCGACAAGCCCGAGGACCGCTACCCCGTCGCGCGCCGGTGGCTTGAGGAGCGCGGCTACGGCACCACGCTCGAGTACGTCCGAGCCGTGGCCATCAAGGTGATCGAGGAGTCCGGCCTGCTGCCGCACCTGAACCCGGGCGTGATGAGCTGGGAGGACATGGCCCGCCTGAAGCACGTGAGCGCCTCGATGGGCCTGATGCTCGAGACCGCCTCCGAGCGCCTGTCGGGGCGGGGGATGGCGCACTTCAACTCGCCGGACAAGGTGCCGGCCGTGCGGTTGCGGACGATCGAGGACGCCGGACGCCTGGCGGTCCCCTTCACCACCGGGATCCTGGTGGGGATCGGGGAGACGGCCCGCGAGCGGGCCGAGTCGCTGTTCGCGATCCGGGAGCTCCATCGACGTTACCGGCACGTCCAGGAGGTGATCGTCCAGAACTTCCGGGCCAAGCCCCGCACGGGGATGCACGCGTCACCCGAGCCCTCGGAGGAGGAGTTCCTGGCCGCCGTGGCCACCGCCCGGGTGGTCCTCGGTCCGGCCATGAGCGTGCAGGCCCCGCCGAACCTGTCCGACCCGGACCAGCAGCTGCGCCTGTTGGATGCCGGCATCAACGACTGGGGGGGTGTCTCGCCGCTCACGCCCGACCACGTGAACCCCGAGCGCCCCTGGCCCCAGATCGAGTCCCTGGCCGCGCGCACCGCCGAGCGCGGCTTCGAACTCAGGGAGCGCCTCACGATCTATCCGGGCTTCGCGCTGCGGCCCGATCCCTACCTGGCCGGCAAGATGCGGGCGCCGGTGGTCGCGCTGATGGGACCGGATGGCCTGGCAGCCCCCCATCGCCAGCCCGAGCCCATCGCCTGGCAGGATCCCGACGTCGCTTGGAAGCCGAGGAGCACCGCCCCCACCTTCGCCAAGGCTCCGGAGGCCGGGTTGCGCGAGGACGCCGCGGCGGTCTACGGGGACCTCGAAGCGCTCGAGAACGAGGTGACCCGGAGGTGGGCCCGGCGGGAGGTCTTCCCCGAGCGGATCGACGCCCTGACCAAGAGGGCGCTGTCCAGGGCGGAGGCCCACCGGCCGATCACGGACGACGAGGCGCTGGCGCTGTTCCAGGCCGAGGGCCCGGCCCTGGAGGCCCTGTGCCGGGTGGCCGACGATCTTCGCGGCCAGGCGGTGGGCGATGAGGTCACCTACGTGGTGAACCGCAACATCAACTTCACGAACGTCTGCTATGTGGGGTGCCGGTTCTGCGCCTTCGCCCAGCGCGAGGCCGACGCCGAGTCCTACACCCTGACCCTGCAGGAGGTGGCCGACCGGGCGCGGGAGGCCGCGGAGTGGGGAGCCACCGAGGTCTGCATGCAGGGCGGGATCCACCCGGACCTGCCCGGCACGTTCTACTTCGACCTGCTGGACGCGGTGAAGGCCGCAGCGCCCGACATCCACATCCACGCGTTCAGCCCGATGGAGATCCTGAACGGCAGCTCGAAGCTGGGGATCACCTTCCGGGAGTTCCTGACCGAGTGCCGCTCGCACGGCCTGGGGACGATCCCCGGGACCGCGGCCGAGATCCTCGACGACGACGTCCGGTGGGTCCTGACGAAGGGCAAGCTGCCCGCCGACACGTGGGAGCAGATCGTCCGAACCGCTCACGAGCTGGGGATCCGATCCTCGTCCACCATCATGTACGGGCACGTGGATGCCCCGCCCCACTGGGTGTTTCATCTGCGCCGGCTGGGAGCGATCCAACGGGACACCGGCGGCTTCACCGAGTTCGTCCCGCTCACATTCGTCCACCAGAACGCCCCGATCTACCTGGCCGGCAAGGCCCGGCCCGGCGCCACCTTCGCGGAGAACCGCCGGATGCACGCGGTGGCCCGGATCCTGCTGGACGGCGCCATCGACAACATCCAGGTCTCCTGGGTGAAGATGGGGACCGAGGCCTGTCAGCTGATCCTGCAGGGCGGCGCCAACGACTTCGGCGGCACGTTGATGGAGGAGACGATCAGCCGGATGGCCGGCGCGCAGTGGGGGATCCGCATGGAGCCGTCCGAGTTCGACGCGGCGATCCGGGCCATCGGGCGGATCCCCGCCGAACGGACCACCACGTACGAACGCTTGCGCCGCAACCACTCCGCCGACATCCCCGTCGCCGGATAGCCCGCATCGTCAGGCGTCCCCATGGGCCGCACGCGCGTGCTCATGCTCTCGGCGCGTCCGAACGACCGAAATGGTCAAGGAGATTGACGAGCGGTTTTCTGTCGTCACCCTATTGAAACCGCGGACGCGGCACACCACGATTCGCGATGGGGAGATGCACGTGGAGATGTTGGGGACCCGAAGATCCCCTCTTGTCAAAGGGGGGAGGAGTCCCTCAGAATCACAGGCGTGTGATTCGAGGGGGAGAGTGCCGTGCATCACTACATCCCGTGGCAGGAACGAGCCCGGTGCCGGGAGCATGACCCCGAGATCTTCTTCCCCGAGAAGGGAGGGTCGTCGAGAGAGGCGAAGCGGATCTGTGCCGACTGCCCGGTCCGCATCGAGTGCCTCAACTACGCGCTGCGCCGCGATGAGCGGTACGGGGTGTGGGGTGGCATGAGCGAACGGGAACGACGACGCCTGAAGCGTATGGCGTCCTGACGGGGAAAGGGGGTGACCCATGTCTCCAGCGAAGAAGAGGTCGACCGCGAAGAAGAAGACCACCGCGAAGAAGAAGACCGCGGCACGCAAGCCTGCAGCCAAGAAGACCGCAGCGCGCAAACGGACGACCGCGAAGAAGCGGTAGATCCCCAGGGCGCTGTGGAACCGATCGTGAGGGGGGCGCGGGCTCGCGCCCCCCTCTCCGGTTCCCAGGTCCGCGCGTGCTAGGCTGCCCGCCGCGCAAGCGCACCCATGGCCACCACAACCGCTGATCGCGCCGCCTCGAACGGTGCCGTCCGCATGCCGAGCGTCCTCGCGGTGCTCGTCGTGAAGGACGGGCTGCCGTGGCTGCGGGAGTGTCTGCAGTCGCTCTCGGGTCAGTCGTACGCGCGCTTCGGGGTCCTGGCCGTCGACAACGGATCCCAGGACGGGTCCGTCGACGTGCTGGCCCGGGCCCTGGGGCCGGGCCGGGTCCTACGGCTGAGCGAGGACCGGGGGGTCGCCGGCGCGCTCCGAGCGGCCCTGGAGCTTCCCGCCGCCCAGGCCGCCGACTACCTCCTTTTGGTGCACGACGACACGGCGCTGGCCGAGGACGCCGTGACCAGGATGGTGGAGGCCGCCGAGGGCATCCGGGGTGTGGAGCGCGTGGGCGTGGTCGGCCCGAAGGTGGTCGACTGGGATCATCCGCGCGTGCTCCGCGAGGTCGGCCGTTCCACCGATCGGTTCGGGCATCCGGATACGCCCCTGCAGGAGGGGGAGCTGGACCACGGGCAGTACGACCGGGTCCTGGAGGTTCTGTACGTCCCAACCTGCGCCATGCTGATCTCTCGTGCTGCCTGGCAGCGCACCGGGCTCCTGGACGAGCGGCTGGCCGGGCACCACGACGACCTCGACTTCTGCTGGCGGGCGCGGGTCGCCGGGTTCCGTGTCCTCATGACGCCGCTGGCCCGAGCCCGGCACGTGGCGGCGGGGACCCACGGCGAGCGCCCAGGCGCTCCGGCCCGCCGACATAGCGATGGCTACCAGGCGGAGCGCGCGGCGCTGGCCTCCATGCTGAAGAACTACGGGGTGCTGTCCCTGGTCTGGCTGCTGCCCCTGCACGCCCTCTTCGGCCTGATCCGCCTGGTCTACCTGTCGCTGTCCCGACGGTTCGAGGAGGTCTTCGACCTGCTGTCGGCCTGGATGTGGAACGTCCTGCATCTGCCCTCCACGCTGCGGCGGCGCGTGCGGGCCCAGTCGGTGCGCTCCACGGGGGACCGAGCGGTCCGGCGCTTCATGCAGTCGGCATGGTTCCGCGTGCCCCGTTGGTTCCAGACCGCGGAGCTCCTCCTCGAGGAACAGGCCCAGGAGGAACGTGAGCAGGTCCGGATCCGGGCACGGGCGGCGTCCCTGGCCACGGAGCACCCCGTGCTGGTCACCTGGGTGCTGGCGATCGTGGTGGGCGCGCTGGCCTTCCGAGAGCTGATCGGACCGGGGGCCCTCCAGGGTGGGGTCCTGGCCGGGTTCCCGGGGCACCCGGCCACCTTCTTCCGGGAGCTGGTCTCCGCCGTGCGGACCACCCAGCTCGGAGGCACCCAGGCCGCGAGCCCGGCGCTGGCCCCCCTGGGGGCCCTGTCCGCGGTGCTGTTCGCGAGCCCCGCCCTGGCGCAGAAGGTGCTCTTGGTGGGTCTGCCCGTGCTGGCCGGGCTGATGATGTACCGCTCCGTCCACCGCCAGACCCAGCACGCGGTCGCGGCCTGCGTGGCGGCCGGCGCCTACACGCTCTCGGCCATGACCTTCTGGGCGTTCTCCGAGGGCCGGATCGACGTGCTGGTCGCGCTCGCCGCGTTCCCCGCCATCGCCGACCGACTGGAGGCGGCCTTCGCATCGGATGGCCCTGCCGTCCGGTGGCGGGCAGCGGTGGGGCTGGGCATGACCGTAGCGGTGGCTGTGGCGTTCCTCCCGGGGATCGTCGTAGCGCTCGTGCCCCTGTTCGCCGTCCATGTGATCGGGGGACGCCGGCGGATCCGGGGGACCGGGCTGGCCCTGCTGGGCGCAGCGGTTGCTGCCGTCCTGGTCTTCCCCACGCTGCCCGGTTGGGCGGGCGACCCCGG